>JBLMZM010000328.1:0-21891 GCA_050258815.1 Ignavibacteriales bacterium | reverse complement strand
ATATAACTTCTAAGGATTTCCCATCGCTGGCAAGCTTCAATACGTGAACCCTTCCACCATTGGTATAATCTGTAGAAATTATTTCCTGCTTGCCGTCATTGTCACAATCTGCAACAAAAACTCTGCGTACACCCAAGTCACCATAATAAGGTAAAACTTTCTTTACGCTATCTGGCAATTGTGGATTAAAAGCAGCATTATAAGTAGAAACCGACTGCATGCTAATGGGATTCTGTGCATAAGCAATCCCGCATAACATAATAGTCATCAGAATAAATGAGTAAAGTTTTTTCATAGCTCTTCCTTTTAGTTCTTGATTATTAGTTTTACTATTATTTTGTAAATCTAAAATTAAATGAATCTTTCATTTTACTTGACTAATATTTCGGAAATGTTGGACCTTTCCTCCTTTCATTATTGTTAATGAATCAAATTTATTTGCAATGTTTATTAACTATATAGTGAACAGTATTCTTCTTTCAGGAACTTAAAATCTCTGCCTTCTGTATAAGGGGCTCTGGTTAAAACGCAACATAGCATAAACCATCCGGAGTAACTACACGTTACCTGTATAGAACACCTGTTAATGCAGTATGTTCATAACGGATGTGCATGGCATGTACTAAGAATGCACTGCATATCCCTTAATAATTGTTGTTGTCCGGGCGTTAGGGTAACGCCATGTCGTGCTTAAGTGAAGGATTGACCCATTCGACAAATGGGGTTGTCAATGGAGCTGCCAATATCCTCCCCCCGAATCCCATATATCTATAAGCAAATAGATTCAAATTAAGTGCTGTTACCGAATTAAGAACTTCCTGATTTATTTTCACGCCATAGCTCCTGGCGAGCCTGGCTGTATAGTCGGTTAGTTTGGTGTGATAATTTTGTGAGAGCAAATCACTGCCGGATGGGTTTTTATTGCCTCCGGGTAATTTGTTTGAGAAGCTTTCGTCTTTCTTCTCTATGAGTTTGAAAACAGAATATCCCTCTGGAACCTTAAGCGGGCCATATACTTCACCTATTTCCATCTGTCCGGCAATTCTTCCTATCTCCCCATTTGAGGTAACCGGAAATAATCCGTATTCCCCATCTTTTGCCTTCGTCCATTCCCTTTTGTTGTACTTGCGTGCCAGTTCCCTGATATCTGTATTGTGCTTTAATTCATCCAGTATTTTTTCTACTGTTTCTAAATTGTCTGTCAGTATCTCTACTATATTTACCATTTTGGTACTTACTGTACCTTCGGATTGCTTCTCTGCTGATTCAGATGAACTTCCCCCCGAAGTTTTACATGAATCCATGATCTGTGTTTTGATGATCTGAGCAAGATAGCTGTCCTTCCACATCCTGATGGAGTTTTTTACCTCAGGCAGATTTTCCAAACCCTGCCTGTAACCCTCTTTTGCCAGCAGCTCACCTTCAATGAAGCGCTTTACACGGCTGTCGAGCTTGCTTTCTGTCTCCAAAGGATCAGTATTACTGCTGAAGAACCCTTCATAGGCAAACTCCCTCAGGAACTGCTTAAAACTGACAGGTTCCTTTTCAAATTTGACAAACGCCATCTCAAGAGTGTCAGCACCGAATTCTTTTTCCATCATGGTGAAATCATTCTGATCGAGATAGATGTTGTCTTTGCCCAGGGCCTTGGTGCCTGCTTCTTTTTGTTTCAGGGCTGTGATTACCTTTTCTGAAAAGCTCCTGAAAAGTACTCCATCGGTTTCAATTTTTCTGCCGATAAAGAATTTCCTGTAATAATCCTGATATACTTTCTCAGTAATTCTTGAGCGCAGTTTCTTTATAGCCTCGGAAGTAAGCTCGTCCTTCTGCTTGGGATTCTCAGCCAGCTTGTCCTGGCGTTCTTTCAATCTGAAAATGTACCACTGTTTTGTAGTAGTAACCGGGATGCTGTATTGTCCTGGAGTAAGTTTGTATAAAACATCCTCCAGTGATTCTTCAACCTGACCGAAGGAAACGTCCAAAGTACCCTTTTTACCCGTATCGGCCTTTGCTGAAAAGGAATCGAAACCAACACCCTTCTTTAAAGAATTGTAAGTGTCCTTTGCTTCTTTCTCGCTGCCCAAAACCAGGAACTCCAGCTTTAATGTATGCCTGTTCCTCGAAATTGCCTTCTCAGTCTCCCCCTGGGATATTACGAGTTTATTTGTAATTTCATGCTTGAAAAGTGCATCCCTTACGTACATCTTTTCAAGAGTCCTGAACGCAAAACGCATTGTTTCTGTAGTGTCATACCTTAGCTCCTCTGCCTTTTGGGCGAGCAGCTTTTCTGCAACCAGAGTATATAAAAAATCCAACTGTAGATTGCCCGAGGATTGTTTTATTTCCTTTTTGGGCCAGGGCGTGAGTTCAAAACGTTCCTGAAATTCTGAAGAATAGATTGGCGACTTGCCGGCATTGGCAATAACCCGTTGACCATCAGCTTGAGCATGCACCAGACTGAAACTCGCAACTGCAAAGTATATCGAAAAAAGACTTTTCCTCATTACCTGTTTACTAAATATCCCTAATCACTTAATACAGACAATTTATTGGAGGTTAAATTAAACAACAATTTTGGAAAATAAAAGAAATTTTATAATTAATGTAATAATTTTTATTACATATTGGGATGTGAAGTCTTATTCATGCGGATTTTTCTGACTCAGTTCATTTTCACGTAAAAAAAGTTTTATTTTTAATTTTATTTCATAATATTGGACCCGTAATTTTACAGGAATTCAAAAATGAACATATTCTTTAGATCTATTAAAGTTATTTTAATCTGTTTTCTGGTTCCTTTTGTGCTCATGGCCCAGGATAATGTGGAAGAAAAAGGATATATAACCTCCCCGGCCTTTACCAGTCATGGCATTGTTTTTACTGATAACTATGCCTCTGCAATCTATATTACCACGAATAATGAAACACGGGAACTTATATCCGCAGCCGGATGCGGAAGATATTATTCGGTTGCACCTGATGGAAACCTCCTAGGAATTAAACTTATCGATAACGAGGGCAAACAGACGCCTGCCATACTTGATCCGGCAACGAATGCTCTCAGAAAGCTTTATGAACCTTCCGCATTGTGCGGACAGGTCAGTTTTACGCGGGATGGCCGGTATGCCTTTACTGTGGGCAAACAGCTGATAGTCATGGGGAATGGATCAACGGAAAAGCATGACCTGGGCTACTATGCAAACCTGGCCCCCGTTTCCCCGGATGGTAATTACGTGGCATATAATAACTCTGAAGATCAGATCCTCCTGCTGGACCTGAAACGCAATTCCACTCAAAAGATTTCCGACGGACAGATGGGCTACTTTAACCCAATGTGGTCACCTGACGGGAAGATTCTGCTTTATTCCGGACTTAACGGATTGCTTAAGACCTATGATGTTGAAAATAACAGGACATATGTCATTGGGGAAGGACTAAACCCCGCCTGGTCAGCTGACAGCCGCTCAATTGCATTTTCTCGCAGGGAAATGAAAAACGACCGGCTTATTAACTCAGATATTTATATTTCTGCCAGCGACGGAAGCCACCTGCAGAAAATGACCGATACACCCGGTATCTTCGAAATGGATCCTGGATTTTCCATGGACAATTCCAGCATCGTATACCATACTTATGCTTCCAGGGAGCTGCACGTAGCCAGCCTTTCACCCGATAAAAGCAGCTTAAAAGAAACAAAAGTAATTCTCCCTTCGCAGTCATCATATATTAGATACTTTGCACCCGAAAGCCGGATGCTTCTGAAGACAAAAGCCCTGGACATGCCTTACGTCAACCAGGTCTATGATACCCCCGATTACTTTAACGGAAGCTCAGACTGCGGAGCAACAACCGCCATTATGGTAATCGCATACTATAACCTGCTGCCCGAATGGGATATATTGTGCACCTATCACCAGCCCTCACATATTACCCACTGGGGCAGATATATTTGCGACGAATATAATTTCAGATCAATAGATTATGCGTTTTCAACCAAGGACCCTAATGGAAGAGACAGCTGGGGCGGCTTTGGTTATATGTGGAACGGAGGCGGCAGCCCCTATTCAACAATAGCTAACTACTATAATTTACACGGAATTACTTCGGTAAGGACGGATGCACCCCCGCACAGTGACGCTGTAAACGAAATCAATGCCGGCTACCCTTATACAATGTGCGTGGCATTAACCACCGCAGGCCATATAGTTGCCGCACACGGACTCGGAACAGAATCACACACGCTGGTATTTAATGATCCTTATGGCGATAAGAATAAACCCGGCTACCCTAACTATTACGGTAAGGGCGCCCAGTACGACTGGCCGGGATATAACAATGGATTTCAAAACCTGAAGACCGTCTGGTGGTGTGTAACCAGCCGCGGCAGCCAGCCTGCCCCCGCAGATACGGTTGTCGATGACCTTCAGTTCAATAAGGGTTTTCACCTTAACACCCAGGCTCCGGCTTCCATGAGAATTTGGAGGGACAAAACTTCCGGTTATAAGGGACACTTCTGGTATACTTATACAACGAGTTCAGATTCAGTGGACACCTGCTACGCTGAATGGAGACCTAACCTGACAAATGATGGGACTTACGAAGTTTCGGCTTATATACCCTATAGCACCTCAACTGCGGCTCAGTATAAGATATTCTTTAAGGGCGGAACAAAAACCGTGACAATTAACCAGAAGAATATAAAAGATAACTGGGTTTCTCTGGGTGCCTATAACTTTGAAAAGGGAAATTCCGGATACGTCAGACTGGGAGATGCATCGCCTGTAAAGAAAGAGGCAATTGTCTTTGATGCTGTCAGGTGGAGCTTTAAGGGGACAGTGGCTAATGTAGAGGAAACACGCGGTATCAGAGATTATGAACTCAAACAGAATTATCCGAATCCTTTTAATCCTGTGACGAAAATCAGCTATACCATTCCCGAAAACTGCTTCGTGAGCCTCAGGATATATGATGCCATGGGACAGGAAGTCGCAACCCTGGTAAGTGAGGAAAAAGCTCCAGGCAGGTATGAGAGTGAATTTTCAGGTAATATCGCGGGCAAAAACCTTGGCAGCGGCGTCTATTTCTATACGCTTCGCGCAGGAAACAGCACTTTCACAAAAAAGATGATTCTGCTGAAATAAGGCGGCAGACAGGATTTGCTTTTATGATAATACGGGGCTGCCCTTAAAAGCGGCCCCGTATTTTTTTATACTCTTTACAGTAGTTTTGAGGCTAATTTATATACTTCCTCAGAATGCGTATTAACATCCACATTCCTGATTATATTGCTTATCTTTCCATTCTTGTCTACAATAAATGTAATCCGGTTTGCCATTCCAAGCTTGTTTAATACCCCGTAAGCCTTTGCAGTTGCCTTATTCTCATCCGAAAGCAGGGGGAAATTCAGCTTATACTCATCAATAAATTCTTTAATCTTTTCTTTTGAGTCCACACTGACTCCCAGAACCGGAATGTGCTTTTCCCTGAATTTGCTCAGGTTGTCCCTTATTCCGCAGGCTTCTTTAGTACAACCCGGGGTTCCTGCTTTCGGATAAAAATAAACTATGACAGGTGACTTCCCCTGGTAGGAGGATAGAGTATAAGTTTTTCCGTAAGCATCCGGCAGCGTAAAATCGGGAGCCTTCTGCCCCTCTTTAAGATCCTGCGCATTGCCGCCAAATACCGAAAACAGTAAACCGCCTAAAATTGAGAACATATAAAACACCCTTGACATTATAACCTCCGCATGTTTAAAGTATAACACCCCTCATGCGTATAAAATTCCCGGCTTTTTATCCTCCAGTTTCACTTGACGGCACTTTAACCAGAATCAGCTTTTGCCTGAATGGATCTATAGTGAAGATAAAATTCCTAAGAAAGGCTGGACCTATATCCCCCGTACTGGCAACGCCCAGCATATTGCTGCCCATTACAAAATCTTCCGAAAAACCATCCGAGGGCCTGTAACTGAATTTTCCGATCTCAATAGTAACGTCGGGCCTTGTAATAATATATTCTTTCCCCCTCCATATGCTTTTGCTGTTAATTAGAGGAATATGATACCTTTGGACAGCCAGCGAATTAACGTTTACATCCCTTGAACCGGTTTCAACCATCATGAGCACCTCATTCCCATTTACCTTGCAGGGAATAAAAATCCACCCGAACCTGTTTATATACCCTACCTCCTCAAAATCACGTTTTAACCCTGCTCTGTATGTTTCCATGGCGGCTTCATTTCTGAATATGACATTCTTATTAAAAGGATCCACGGTAATTGCCAGTCCATTAAACGCAAATGGCGAAAATACTCCGTCATGACCGAAATTGTCTCCTTCAAAATAACCTACCCGCACGTTTTTTAAAGGCGGGTTTTTAAATGATACGGACTTCAGGTACATATCAACTGGTTCTTTCATATATCTGTAGTGAATTGCCTTTTCTAAACAGATTGGAGCACCTCCTGATAACCTCTCGCCTACATCCTTATGGTGTATCGTAAATCCGCCACCAGACGTACCTGTATCAAGACTTACTTTTATCCTGCTACCGGAACTGTCTTCCAGTTCAAAACCCAGATAGGGACCTAATTCAACCAACGGCAGTGTGGTTTCTTCAATCCCGGAAGAACATTCGGGTAATTTTTGTAATGCATTCTGCGTGTTGTGAAGCTTCGTAAACATTGGATAACCCTTTTCTACCGCCGTATTATAATAACCTTCTGCATCTTTAGAATTTGTAGCTAAGGCGGACAGATATAATGCCTGATAAGGTATATAACCAAAAATTATTTTTCCTGCGAATTCTTCCATTGTATTTCTGGCCCATTCATATTCCCCCTGATCAAGCCTGTAAAGCCATTGCGCAAATTTTATTTCATAACAGCCAGGGTATTTATCTTTTAGAACTTTTAATTTCTCTGGAAACCCTGCATCCCCAAGTAACAGGTCAGTTTTCAGGTCCAGTATATCAGCATATTGCTGAAAACCCTGACTGCGTAGTTTTTCTATTACTTTCAGAACCTCTTTCTGACCGGAGAGCAACCCGCTTTCACCCCTAAGGTAAAGCACCTCCGCACTGGAGCTGTCCCTCAGTAGAATGCTATCTAAAAGCACCATCCCCTTTTTTAGTTTGCCCTGGTAAAAATAACCGCGAACTTCACTGACAAGTGAAGTTCCCGACCTGTCCGGTATTCCGGTACTTTGTTCTTTAGTATTGGCCCGAATGGTTGTTGTAACAAGTAAAATTGAGATGACTGCTAACCCTGTAAGTCTGTACATGCTGCACCTCGGAAAGTATGAATATTGGTTATTAGTGTATGTTTAGACGAAACATTAGCAGTATTGTTCTGTTAACGCATTTTTCCTTTTATCAGGCTGTTATAATTTCACCTTACTTTACCTGATCCACAGGAGCAAAATGCCGCAATAAGAGGGGTATCTCTGACCGGGTTTGTAAATTATATATAGCTGATCTTTACTACAGGACGAATATCTCCCGTTTCCTCAATAACTACGGGAAAGCCTTCCAGCTGCCGGGGGATCATTTTCTCATTCTCTTCTGTTCTTCTGTGCACCATTACGGCAATACAATCCCTCCCGTTTTCCAGTTTTCCTAAATGAAGGCCGTTCACTCCCGGAATAGCCATTATTTCGCCGGTATAGAATTGCATTACCTGCTCGATTGTACGCTTCTGTTTAATCTGAGACCTGCTGGAATTATTAGCCTGATCTGCTTCACGCCTGCAGCCGGTAATAATTATAGTAACAAGAGCGGCTGCAAGGAGCAGGCGTCCCGCTGTCATATATATATTTAAATACGATTTTTTCATATTTCTTATATTTTTTCAATCTGAAACCGTCCGGAAACTCTTTGTCCTTCTACCTGCCATATAAAAGGCGTTTTTAATCAGCATAATTACTTTTTCAAATGAAAACAATGCACAATAATTGGGACCCCGGTTTCTGCTCGTGCAAATCTTCTGTTTTCTGCCTATTTTAACTGCCTGAATCATTTGCTTATTCGTTAATTAATAAATCACCCCCATACCCTAATAAGGAGCTCTGAAATATGAGGCGTCATTTGTTTATCCCCCTGGTATTATTTGTCCTGTTTTCAGCCCTCAGATTGTCCTCAGCAGAAAAGCTTAAAATCCTGCGTGCGGTATTTCTGGACAGGACAAAGGTTGAAATTACTCTTGATTCACTTACCCAATCACAAAAATTCACCCCGGAAGACTTTTACCTGAATGACGAAAATGGCAGAAAGATCCCCATTAAATCTCTCGTCTGTTCGCCCGGAAATAAGCAGCTGAGGCTGGAATTAAATGAAAAAGCAGAGGCTTTTCATTTGTACAGACTAATAAGTCAATATGCAGAGGAAATTCCGCTTGAGAGAAATGGAATGCTTGATGACCAGGATTATATCTATAATGGTAATGATCTGGGATTCACTTATTCACCACTAAAGACCTCCTTCAAAGTATGGACCCCGGTAGCATCAGAAGTCAGAATCCTGCTGTTCAAGTCACCTCAGGGTGATGAATTTGCAACACATGTGCTTGCCAGGGATGCTAAGGGCACCTGGTCAGTAACAATTCCGGGAGATTTGAATAATTCATACTATTTATATGAAGTAATTATCGATGGAAAACTGAAACGTACGCCGGATCCATATTCCACCGGACTTTCGATGAACAGCACAAGGAGCCTCATCTTTGACCTCAAGGCAACTACCCCCCAAGGCTGGGATACGCAAAAGCGCAGTGATTTCAGGAATATGACTGACGCTGTAATCTATGAGGTACACGTGCGCGATTTCTCAATCAATAAAAATTCAGGAATCAGGAACAAAGGCAAATATCTGGCCTTTACTGAGACCGGAACCAGGGGACCCAATGGTGAGAAGACAGGGGTTGACCACCTGAAGGAACTGGGTGTTACACATGTCCACCTGCTGCCCGTTTATGACTTCGGCAGTGTGGATGAAAGCCGGAGTGACCAGTATAACTGGGGATATGATCCCATGTTTTACAACGTTCCCGAGGGTTCTTATGCAACAGATCCCAATGGGGATACACGAATACGTGAATTCAAGAGAATGGTTCAAGGCCTGCACAATAATGGCCTGCGCGTCGTGATGGATGTAGTTTATAACCATACACACACAATTGGCAGTTCAGCATTCGACGTACTTGTTCCGGGATACTACTACCGCTTTGATGCTGAGGGCAGGTATTCGGACGCATCGGGGTGCGGGAATGAAATTGCAACTGAAAAACCCATGGTGCGCAGCTTTATACTGAATTCACTGAAATACTGGATGAAAGAATATAAGATAGATGGCTTCCGCTTTGACCTGCTCGGAGCATTTGACGTGGAAACTGCCCGGCAGATTGTAAATGAGCTGCGCGCGGCTGATCCTTCAGTACTGCTCTATGGGGAACCATGGGCTCCGGGACGTTCACCCATGCCCGAAAGTATGAGGGTTATAAAAGGCAACCAGAAAAATCTCGGCCTCGCAGTCTTCAACGATAATATCCGTGATGCCATCAAGGGAGATACACAGGGCACTAGACCAGGCTTCGTACAGGGAGTTTTAAGCGACAAAGAAGCGGTAAAAAGAGGGATTGAAGGATCAATTAATGATTTTACAGCCCAGCCGACAGAAACAATTAACTATGTGGCATCACACGATGACCTTTGCCTGTGGGATAAACTCATCAAGACGTCCCCCGGCTCTTCTGAAAGTGAGATCATGAAGATGTCCATGCTCTCCAATGGCATAATTTTCACATCCCAGGGTATCTCTTTTCTGCATGGAGGTGAAGACTTCGCGCGCACAAAAAAAGGAAATCCCAACACCTTTCAGGCAGGAGATGAGTTTAATCAGTTCATCTATTCCAATAAGACTAAATACAGGAACCTGTTCAGGTATTACCAGGGACTGATTAAATTGCGCAGAAACCACCCGGCCTTCAGAATGACTTCAGCCGGTATGATCAGGAAAAATCTCAGTTTCTTTGATTCACCCGAAGGAACTATCGGATTCATGATTAAGAATAACGCAAATAACGACACCTGGAGCAGAATAACAGTGCTTTATAATACAAATAAAACGCCTGTAAGAATAACGCTGCCGGTTCAGGCCAATTGGACGGTTGTCGTTGATGATGATGAGGCTGGAATAAATCCGGTAAGGACGGGTACATCCCGTGTCAGATCAAACTCTGTTGAACTGAAACCCGTTTCAATGATGGTAATGTACAGTAAATAATTGAAGGGAATAATTGCAATAAAGAATGAGTGTATGGATGCCGGGGTGCATGCAAGCTGCCCGCCATCCATGCACCCATGCATTAAAGTGTGATCCGAAAAATTTCAATTCCAGCCGAACTTCTTTCCCATATTCTTCAGCCAGGCAAATTCATCGTCAAAATCAAAGGGTCCGAAGAACCAGAAGAAAGGAATCTGTACTCTTACAATTTCACCCGTTCCCGGTGCACTGTGGTACCCGCTGGTAGATACGTATAAATTACCATCAGGTCCAAATGTCATTGCAGTCGGGAAATTCAGGCCGCTTGCAATTTCTTCAACAGATCCCGGATGATTTATTCTCTTTATTTTGCCCGAATTCGGGAACAAGAACGGAGGTTGTCCGGTACTGGTGGATGTTTCCAGGACATATAACCTGCCAAGAATATCAAACCTCAGACCAAGTATAGTAGTAAAACCCGTAGCATAATCGGAAACCTGCTTTCCATCCATACTGATTTTAAGGATTTTTGCTGCTCCGGCCGGGAAAGGAATGGTTGTCAGATTACCAACATAGAAATTCCCTCTCCAGTATGCTATAGATGTGGGAACAATATGCCCCTGTGTAGCGGAAATATCGGTTAACCTTTCTATCGTACCGCTTACAAGGTCATACCTGTCCAGTTCACCATGGTTCGCCTCTATGAAATAAAGGTAATGGCCAACCCTTATCATGCTGTAGAGGTCCCCATCAGGCTCAAAGTCATCGGCCTCCGGATTTACTACAGGATGAGCCTTCAGGAAGCTGCTTACATTAGCCATCAGTTTCCAGGATCCGTTTCTGTTAACCTTAATAATGCCATTGGGCACTTCAGGATGTCCATGGGAACAACCTGCTCCTGAGAGTAATGCATAGAGCTCATTCCCCCAGAATGTAATGTCTCCAATTGAAGTATTATCGCCGCCTGTTGCCTGCGAAGTCTGCGTGGCAGGCAGGCAATCGGCTACAGTATACCTGTTGCCATGCCAGTCGATCTTTGATATCCTTCCCGTATTGCTGCCAAGATATGGTCCAACAGGAGGTGGAACCTGGTCACACTGGCCTACAGTGGAAATTGAACCTCCATAACCTGATTCTGATACATAGAGATAACCATCCGGACCAAATCTGAGTCCTCGCGGCTGATTTAATCCTGTTGCAACTACTTTGTATTTTGCATGCGTGGTTTTATCCAAAGCAGTGCTGCCTGATTGTTGGGACGCTGTGGGGTTTTCTGCTTCTTTGGAGCAGGAGATGAAAAGAAATGATAGAATAAACACTATCCACAGGGATGCAGGTACGTAACGCCTCATAAGACCTCCATGAAATTAAGAAATGGAAAAAATATTAATAAATCTTATGCACGTCTCTTTGGGGGAATGTTTTGTAAGAGGAAATAATCGGATTATGCCTGGGTATAACAACAGAATTCATTTTACAGAGATCGTAGTAGAGAATAATTAATTCAGCTCTCTATGTCAATGCCTAACAATGGAACTTTAGAAAAACATTCATGTCCTTCTTCTGGTTTTGTTTGTGGGCAGGGCATTAATAGGGTCATCAGGCCATACGTGCTTCGGATATTTAATGCGCATCTGTTTTAATATTCCGGGATAGGTATTCATCCAGAAGCTCCTCAGATCCTGAGTAATTGCAAGCGGGCGCATTGCTGGTGACAACAGATGGATAAGTACAGGAATCCTTCCGCCTCCTGTCCTGGGTGTGTCAGTCTGCCCGAACAGTTCCTGCAGCTTTACTGCAAGTACCGGCTTTTCACCCTCGTCATATCTGAGCCGAACAGTTGACCCGCCGGGTACTTTTATGCTTTGGGGAGCCAGCGTTTCAAGCTGATTAAGCTGTTCGTAAGTAAAAAGTGACCTTATTATACTAATCATATCAAGTGAACCAATATCTTTCTTACTCCTTACTCCTGAAAGGAATGGCAGCAACCAATCTTTCAATGTCAGCTGCAGATTTTCATCGCTCAGAACCGGCCACGCTGCATGCTCCGGATCACTTTTACTTAGGACATTTAACCTCAGCCACTCGCTTCTCTGCCTGAGATTAAGACTTTCTTTATCCCAGGGGAGCATGCTTATTCCCGCTGAATTCAGCATTTCTACGATACACTCCTCTGCCTGTTCTTCAGTTGGCAGAAACTCTTTTTCCTGAATGGAAATAGCCCCCAGCCTGGTCCTTTTTCTTCCCCTGACTGCTCCTTCAATCCATTCAACAGTTTCTTCACTTTTGAGTATTTCCTTAAAAATATCCATTATCTCATCTTTACTGATTGCTGCGGCAAGGAATGCCTTTGCCACTGCCCCCGCACCATCTACTTCGCCAACTGCCAGAAATTCCTCTCTTAAGAGATTACTTCCTTCAGGAACAGATACCATGGTTCCCTGTGCAAGCTGATACTGATTTCCTGACTTCCTCTTAGCCGTCCTTTCCGGGTATGCAAGTGCCAGTAAAAGGCCTGCATGTTCCATGTCCACAGAGTTTTCAGCAGCATGAATTATTTTTTGCAGTCTGCGCGCCTGATTAAAGACTCTGGTGCTTAAAATCTTTTCCTTTGAACCTATGGGATTAGTTAAAGCATGCAGGCGGTCGGCAAGGTCAGTATTGTTTAGAGCCCTGTCCCTTTCTTCCAGAAGTGCGGCTACCAGGCATGCCTCTGCACCAAATCCTTTATCCATTGCGTGCAGTATCATCGCTGAAAAGCGGGGATGAACCGGCAGTCCGTACATTCTTTTACCGAACCTGGTCAGTTTACCCGTGCTGTCTGTTGCACCCAGCATGAAAAGAATATTGCGCGCCTGTTGAAGATGGGCAGGCGGAGGCGGATCGGGGAATATTAATCCTTCTGCTTCCGGTGTTCCCCATTGAGCAAGCTCGAGCGCAAAGTGCGCCAGATCGGTAGTCAATATTTCCGGCTGAGTATGAGCCGGGTGAGTTGTATCTTCCTCTTTCGTCCACAACCTGTAGCATGCACCAGGTTGCTGCCTGCCTGCTCGGCCGCGCCTCTGGTCCGCTGAGGCTTTTGAAACCGGAACAGTCACGAGCCCCGGCATGCCCCGGCGTACGTCAAAATCTGACATGCGCGAGAGCCCTGAATCAATAACTACACGCACACCATCAATGGTAAGACTTGTTTCAGCAATGCTGGTTGCAAGTATTACCTTGCGCTTTTGGCCTGCTGCGGGCTGCAGCGCGGCATCCTGCTGTTCACGGGGAGCCTCGCCATAAAGCTCACAGATGATTACGCTGCCATCTCTGAGCCTGTCACTTAACAGATCACCCGTTCGCCTTATTTCTTTCTTACCCGGCAAAAAAACCAGTATATCGCCATCTTCTTTTTTGAGAGCAGATAGAACAGCCTCGGCAGTTTTTATCTCTGGCCTTTTATCAACCGGATGTTTAAGGTAGTGAGTTTCAACCGGGTGTGCACTGCCATGGGATTCTATTACAGGGGGACCGTCCAGAAGTTTTGCAAGTTTTTCTATGTCCAGTGTTGCGGACATTATAAGTATTTTTATATCCGGCCTTATATTTTTCTGCACGTCAAGCATAAAGGCCAGTCCTGTATCTGCGTGAATGCTTCGCTCATGATATTCATCAAAAATCACCAGTCCCGCCTCCGGCAGTTCAGCATCCGATTGCAGCATACGGGTAAGTATGCCCTCGGTAACCACTTCTATCCTCGTCTGGCGGCTTATCTGGGTGTCTGTACGGATGCGGTAGCCTATTGTTTGGCCGCATTTCTCCCCCAGGGCTTCTGCCATGAATTCGGCAGAACGCCGGGCAGCCAGTCTGCGCGGCTCAAGCATGATTATCTTTTTCCCATTTAGCCATGCTTCATTTAAAAGAGCAACAGGCACTATTGTAGTCTTACCTGCACCCGGAGGCGCCGAAAGTATGCAGCGGTTGTTGCCTGCCAGAGCCTCTCTTAAGGCAGGTAATACTTTATATATGGGATAAATTTTTGGTTCCAGATTCTACTTCCAATAATATCTAAAAATGGGACATGAAATATAAGGCTAATTACGCTAAGTCGCGATTGAATTTAGCCTGCCTCTTCCCGCGGTACCCTTATTGGAACATGTTTTCATTATGCCTTTCCTATGCCTATACATACCTCAGTGCTCATGTATTCATTCCCCCCATTGGATTTATTCATCAGAGATTCAACAAATTTTTCCCCGATTTGGGCTGTCTTCTCGGGACCTACTTTTGCAATCAGTCCGGCTATGGGAGGTGCCGAGGCAGCCATATTATCCCAGAATGTTTGAGGAGATTCTAACTTAAATGAATGGGTGGTAAGCCTTACCTTAACATTCTTATAGCCCGCTCCCTCCATTGCATTCTTCAGGGAATCCGCTCCAACCATACGGTTTGCAATGGACTCCTCTGGCGGCCTGAAATCGGGTATTACGCTTCTGATTGCCTTTTCCATTTCCACCATCATACCAAATTTCCCGAGTTCGCTGAAACATACAACAGTGCTCCTGCCGCCGGGCCTTAAAACACGCTTCATTTCAGATAATCCCTTCTTTATATCAGGAAAGAAAATAACACCCAGGACTGAAACGCTAATGTCAAATGAACGGTCCGGGACTTCCAGATTTTGTCCGTCCATAACCTCAGCAGTCATGTTGCTTAATCCGTTTTCCTCAATGCGTTCGCGTAACTTTGAAATCATTCCGGGTGAAAAATCTATGGACAGAACTTCTGCCCCGGCTTTTGCAGCCAGAAGACTAAATGCACCGAGTCCCGCAGCCACATCGATAACCTTTTCACCAGGCCTGATATCCAAAAGACGCAGCACATCCTGAGCATATTGTGAAGTAAGTATTTCAACAGTTTGCTCATAGTTCGAGGAAAACTTACTCCATGCCTCCGGCATCTGATCTATATTAATTGATGACATTGATTCTCCCTTATTTCTGTAAAGTGATAAACAAGATAGTTAAAGTTTCTGCAATTCAGCATGCCTGAAACCCTCAGGCAAAACTGAACAGATTAAATAATACCTATTATCCCCTTACAATTTCATCCCAATATTTAGTCCGGATATTTGTAGAAGCCTCTTACTATCATTCACCGCCCAAATACCCGGATAATGATGATACCCTGAAAATATTTCAGGGTATCATCTTGTTGAATAAGGGACTCGCTTTCTTCAATGCCCTTCAGCTCTGCCTTCTGTTCCTTTTTTTATTTCCCCGGTGTGTTACTGTCATAGCTTACCATCCACTGGATTCCATATTTATCGGTGAACATTCCGAAGTATGCACCCCAGAACATCATTCCCATAGGCGCATCTACCTTTCCTCCTGCTGAAAGCCCGTTGAACAGCCTGTCAGCTTCATTTTTGCTGTCAGTACTTACTGATATATAATAATTATTACCGACCTTCAGTTTATGACCCATCGACGGCAGAATATCAGACCCCATAAGAACAATCCCATTTCCGATGGGCAATGCCACGTGCATTACCCTGTTTTGTTCATCAGCCGGGACTTTGTTCATATCCGGTATTTCCTTAATGCGCTGAAATGAAATAAATTCTCCGCCAAATACGGATTTATAAAAATTAAACGCCTCTTCTGTGTTACCATCAAAGTTCAGGTAGGGATTTATTGTTGTCATTTTATATTCCTTTCGGTTTTATTTATAATTTACTTCTTACGAATGCCACTGTTACCGTTTTCTCAGTATAATGATTATAGGATTAATATACTATGATTTAATAAACCCAACATGTGCTAATACGACAATCTGAGGGGGCAATTGCGGCAATATGCTGTTATTTAATTCCTGCAAATTTAAAGTCACATGTCAGTGTAACAATTAATAAATTCGTGTGTCTATTATTTATATAAAGAGGAAATCCCGATGAATCGCGATGAGTTGTTCAAAGAAGCAATTAAGGAAAATGACAGATTGATATTCCGGATCTGCTATCATTTTTTCGGACCTGGTGAAAATGCAAAAGATGCATACCAGGAAATACTGTTAAAAATATGGCTGAATATAGAAGGCTTCCGGGGGGAATCACAGATAAAAACATGGATTTCCAGAATCGCCGTAAACGTTTGTATCACTTTCAGAGCAAGGACAAAGAAAAAGTCCTCACTGTTTGTTCCTTTTTCAGAGGCTGTATTTAATGGAAATACCGGCAACGAAGATATTTATGCGGATGATGAGAATAAGCTGCTCTTTTTCCGCAGTTTTATGGATAGGCTTAATGCTTCTGACAGGGCTCTGGTAAGCCTGTACCTTGAAGATTTAGATACAAAAGATATTTCACACATAACAGGCCTTTCTGAGAGCAACGTCAGAGTCAGAATTCACAGAATTAAGAACCAGATCAAAAGAGAATGGGAGTTAAAATATGGAACTCGATGATTTTAGGAAAGATAAATGGCCAGCCAGCCAGCCAGGTAATGAATCGGCCATGAATCAGAGCATCCCGGTCAGCCAGTTCGTCGGTTCTTTCAAGACTTATATCAATAATACAAGGAAAAAATCCCTGTTGTTAATAGGGATCCTGCTGGCACTCAGCATAATGTATATCTCCCGCATTAATCAGGAGAGCGGTTTGTTGAATATGGGTTATGGCCTGATTACCATGGGGTGTGTTCTGGGAGCAGTATACCTGTACTTCGGATACAAGCCGCTCCCTGTTTCTTTTTACTCGCTTTCAACCATAGATTTTCTCAAAAAAGCAGAGCAAAAGCTTCAGTTTATGAGGCTGATTGACTGGCTGATCATTGTTCCGGTTCTGCTGATTTTGGGGACAGGCGGAGGTATAGTTTTCACTACTGTTTTATCAAAATATACTGATGATTTTTCCCTTCTGCTTGCCATATGGATAGTATTCTTTATATCACTTTCTGTATTCGGGTTTTATGCCGGCAGAAAGCAATGGAAGGAAGAGCATGGACAGATGATCGAAGAAATTCGGAATTTTAAGAATTCATTGTCGGGCGAGGATAATTAAGGTTCCGGGGTCCTGCATTCATGGCCGGACCCCCGGGAGATTTTTCCTCTTATAATTTTTCACATTTAACCTTTGAATACTTCCTGCAGGAGGGTTTCTATTCAAACCTTCCTTCTTTGACTATTATCTTTCTCCCGCCGTTTTTGTAGATCGCTTCCACCGTCGGGCGGTAAAATAAATAATCCCTGTGTATCTGCGATTTGTTTTTTCCGCCGCCGGGGAAATCCTCATTATTGCCAAAAGCCAGATGTGCCGTACCCATGGATTTTTCATCTTCAAGCATATTACCCGTAATCCGCGCCCCTGGATTAACACCAATGCCAAGCTCACCAATAACCGATGCATCTTCATCAATTTCAGTCAGTTCTGTAATTTTTATTACCAGGTTTGTATCATTGCTCTCAAACCGGGTGATCCTTCCCCCACTTACATAAACCCTTAATGGACATTCCAGCAGACCAATGTCACCTATGCTTGCATTAAATACAATTACACCCTCGGCTTCAGTTTCCAGAGGAGCAGTATAAATTTCACCGCAGGGGAGATTGCACATGTCGCCTTCCTTCACACCAATATCACTGATAAACATTCTGTTCTTAATCCCCAGCCTGATATCCGTTCCTTCTTTTGTAGTTATATGCAGCTGCTCTGCGCCATTAAGCATACTCAAAAGCAACTCAGCGGTTTGTTTCATTTTATTAAAATCAACGTTAACAGAATTTAACATCATATCTTCCGTTATGCCCGGCATATGCCCCATTCTTGTAGTTTTATTCTCTTCAACCTTAAATATCCATTTTATCCTGAATGGAATCTCCTCTGAATAGGCCCGGATAATATTCAGGACAATTGTCTTCCCTGGCAGCAGCATTGCCAGTTCCTCAGGAATTTCTTTCAGGGGCCGCATTCTATCTTCAATCATGTAGCAATCAACGCTGCAATGGAATTCACTTAGCGCTTGCGTAAATGCCTCTGCTATTTCCTGTGAGTAAGCATCTGTTAAGATTAGGACCTTATCATTAAGGGTGGGACTAAAAATGTATTTTAATGCACCTGCTGCCGCACTCGTCATTTTATTCTGTTTATCTGCCATTTCACTCAGCGAAGAATAATAATTGCTCATTTTATCCTCCTGTTCAATTATTCGAACCAATATTTCCCCTATTTCCCAGGGAGCCAATTACCAGGCTCCCGTGATTTAATCTTGGGATTTTTTTCTTAAATAGCAAGAACCGCCATCATGCAAGCCGTAAAATCTTGCCTTATCCTCTTTATTTGGGTTTGATTATATTCTGAAAATAAATAATAATATATATGGAATATTCTGCACATCAGTTTTTTTCATATCAGGTCAGGCTTAAATAAAAAGTAAACAAGAACAAAATTATTAACAGGGAGAGGTTATATATGAGGAAATTATTATTACCGGCTATAATGATACTTGCATCTTTTTCCTTCATTTTAATTCAGGTTAATTGTTCGAAACAAGAAAAGAAAGAGATGTCACATGAGGATTTGGTCCAGAGAGGCAAATACCTGGTTAATTTTGGCGGGTGTAACGACTGCCATTCACCCAAGGTTATGACACAGGCAGGCCCGGTTCCCGATTCTACCAAATTATTATCAGGCCACCAGGCAGGCACAATGTTAATGCCGATCGATACAACTGTAACAAATTCAAAATGGGTCTATACCAGCATGGACCTTACTACCTGGGCAGGTCCCTGGGGTGTCTCTTTCCCTGCTAATTTGACTCCTGACGGGGCAACGGGGATTGGAAACTGGACAGATGATATTTTCATTAAAGCAATGCGGACAGGAAAACATATGGGATATGGAAGACCCATCCTTCCTCCCATGCCCTGGGTCAGTCTGGCCGGACTTAAGGACGAGGATCTTAAAGCAATATTGGCTTATCTGAAATCCCTGAAACCGGTAAACAATCAGGTACCCGATCCAATACCGCCAAACATGATAGCCCAGGCAGCTAAAAAGAAATAGAGATTTCCCTATCTGGAAATTAAGGGTATGAGTTTCGTTAAACGAATGAATCTCATACCCTTATTACTGTCTATCCCTGATTTGAATATTGCAAAATCGATTAATTCCAATAATGGATCAAAGCATCCTTGGTATTTGGGATGAATGATGCTGAATAATTGGGTCGTGCTGCCTGAGATCCAGAACAAAACTGAATCTCGCTTCAAAACTAAGAGCCTCTTCCTCAACTGCCATTTGCCACAAATAAATTCCACATAAAGCATATATATTTTCTGCTATTTCCTGGACTTTAACAGTGTTTTCATGCAAAGTAACATGAAGCTCTTTGTTCATGTTTAGTTTCTCAAAATAATCCCTGATTTTTGCAGAACTGTTTAATATTCTGTTTGAAAATGTTGGAATTAAGATGGCGCTTTTATTGTAAAAGGCAAGAAGGTTTTCTATGTCCCTGTTATTAACTGCCTGCAACCAGGCTTTAAGAATTTCTTCCGGATTTTTCATAATTGTTTTACTTTTAAATTATTATAAAAGATTTTGTCAGTTTGCAAGGTTCAAACCTTTAAGGACTTCTTTCACCCCGATGCTATGCTTTATATAAGATAACTAAATTTCTGCCATATCTGAAAAATTTTTTACTCAGCTAGAGCCTGCCGGAAGTTTGATTTTATTATATTCCAGAACTTGCCCTTCAGGGCTTAGCTTGCTCCGCCGGCTGGACAAATTCCGGACCCGGAGGCTGGCAAATTCTTCAGTTTGTAAATTTCTTCCTGTAGTCAGTTGGAGTAAGATTGGTTGCCCGCTTGAAAGCGGCATAATAGGCTGATTTGTTATTAAAACCTACTGCATAAAGAATTTCAAGCACCGTCTTTTTGGGTGAGGAAGCCAGCAGCATTTGTTTCGATTCTTCAACTCTCAGGCAGTTTATATATTCGTAGAAATTCTGATTGAAATATTCATTAATTATTTGCGACAAGATTCTGGGTGAAATATCCAGTTCCTCAGCCAGCTGATTTAATGTCAGGTCAGGCTTCAGATAAGGTTTATTCAAGGCAATATATTTATTTATCCTGCTTATCCAGCCTTCTGCCTCCTCCTTTGTCAGCTTCGATGACTGATACTTAATATTCGTTTCAACACCTGAAAAAATGCCCGGCTGAAACCACGCCCTGAAAAAAATGATATTGAAATAAATACAGTACGGCAGCATTATCATTAACTTGGCAGCAGAAGCCTGGATGTTAAATATGTAAAGATTTATCATTACAACCGTAACTGAGACAAAAAATGATACAGTAAAACCTGCTATTAAAAACCTGATCCAGGAAAGGCTTTCTTTTGAAATAGACGACTGACTTTCCTTGATTTTATTTTGCACATTGTAATAAACCCTTATGGATTGAATTATATAAAATAAAACCTGCATCCGGATAAAACTATCCAGGTAAAAACCTCCTGCGTCAAGAACATAAGCTATGGTCTTCAGTACAGTTTTCTTCTCTTCAATACCCAAAGGAACCAAACCTGCAAGGAAAAAGGCACAAACCACAGCAAATGGAATAAAATGGATAAGCTGCAGCCTTTTTAACTTAAAATCGGTGTATACAACAGATTTAACGTAAAGATAAAATGTAGGTCCCCATAAAAACTCGAATGCATAACCTAAATACATCATACTAAGGGAGTTGTTCGAAAGATATCCCAGATGGTTGTATAAGAAACCCGCAAAGATTCCTGCAGCCTGAGCAATAAGCTGAAGACCCAGAATATAATTTGAAAGATATTTTGCTCTTCTGACGAACAGAAAAACCGAGAACATTAATAGCTGAAATATAATTATCAGGTAGACTATATCTAATGTTTCAAACTGCATACCGGTTAATCTACTCTTCCTTTAACTTAAATATTGAAGACTGGAATAATTGAATAGAAAATAACAAAATCCGGCATGATTTCTATGCTTAAAAATAGTTTAAATACGCGTATCTGGACGAAATTACACTTTTTATGTGATACTTTGGGGGCATAAACAGGAATAATAATAGCTTTGACGGCTTCTATTCTTGTTCCTTTAAGAACATTTAACAGATTTTAACCAACAATAAGGTGGTCTCATGAAAACAAAACCCTTTCATAATTCCAGTTATTCTTGCCAAAACTATGGCCGCATATTTCTTTTGTGGGCTATACTGATCATTTCAGGAATGGTACCAAATATAACATCTGCCCAGATATTCACTAAAGTGACTGACTCTGTATTTACGGCCAAAACCAATTATGGATTTGGATGCGGCTTCTTTGATTTCAACAATGACGGCAAACTTGATATATTTGTCAACAATAGAAGCGGGAAAAGCAAGTTGTTCATGAATAATGAAGACGGCACTTTTTCCGATATCCCTATCGATTCAATATCTCCGATAACAAGCTATTCAGGCATTAGTCTGGGTGATTATGATAATGACGGTCATGCCGATTTATTCCTTTCCTCCATGAAGGGGATGAATTCACTCATTCGTTGCGCAGCAAACGGTAGTTATGTCAGACAGACCGATAATCCGATGTCCCAGGCGGGCGGTTTCCAGGTTCATTGTACC
>JBLMZM010000327.1:0-5997 GCA_050258815.1 Ignavibacteriales bacterium | reverse complement strand
ATATGCCGGAACACTGCATACCCGTTATGGAATTGGTGAATTACTGGATGCTTTTAAGATGATTAAAGCGGATGATTACAGACTCTGGATATGCGGGGACGGTGGCGGAATAGAATTGGTTAAAAATGCCGCGTTAACTGATGAAAGGATTAAATATCTGGGGATTGTTCCAAAACAGAAGGTTTCTGAACTACAGAGACAGGCAACAATTCTTATTAATCCAAGAAATACGAACGGTGAATACAATAAATATTCTTTCCCCTCCAAGACTATAGAATATCTTTCTTCCGGAACCCCGGCTTTGATGTATAAACTTGATGGCATTCCTGAAGAATATTATGAATACTGCTATACTATCAGCGGTAGCAGTATTGAGGATATGTCAAAGGCAATGTATGAAGTCTGTCAGCTGGATGACAAGACATTAAAAAGCAAAGGTACTTTGGCAAGAGAGTTCATTTTGAATAATAAAAGTTCTGAAATTCAGTGTAAAAAAATCCTGGCAATGTTAAAGAAGCTTTAAAATGAAACTAGTAACTGTAAATGCTACAATAGACCCAATAAAGGGGGGCGGTACTGCCGAAAGAACTGTTCAGCTAGCCAGAGCTTGGGTGAAAGAGGGAATAGATTGCTCAATATTGTCAACGAATATCGGACTGCAGGATGCTTATCTTTCATCATTTAAAAGTGAGAATCTGAAAGTTTATGTTCTGCCAATCTTGAATAAAAAATTCTATTTGCCAATTCCCAAACTCGGCATTGTCAGAAAACTGATCACTGAAAGTGATATCGTACACATAATGGGGCATTGGACATTCATAAATGCGATCGCTTATTATTATGCGAAGAAATTAAGGAAACCATATGCGGTTTGTCCTGCAGGAGCATTACCGGTCTATGACTTCGGCAGATCTAAAATGCTGAAAAAGATCTTCAATAAGCTAGTCGGTAAAGCAATCATCAGAAATGCGAATTTTCATATCGCAGTAGGTGACAATGAATATTCACATTATGCTGAATATGGAATTCCCGCCGGTAAAATAAAAATCATTAGAAATGGTGTAACGCCGGGGGATTATGAGACGGCCGATGGCAGTGCATTTCGGAATTTTTTAGGCATTGGCGACTCACCATATATTCTTTTTATGGGAAGGATAAATTCGATAAAAGGCCCCGATATACTGTTGGATGCCTTTATCCGTATAAAAAGCAATTTCCCGGAGATGCATCTGGTTCTCGCCGGCCCTGATGGGGGAATGACACGGGAACTGAAGGAAATAACTGCCCGTGAATCTCTCGAAAGCAGAGTCCATTTCACAGGATATCTGGAGGGGCAAATGAAAATATCTGCTTATAAAGCCGCGAGCCTGCTCACCGTACCTTCAAGACAGGAAGCAATGTCAATAGTTGCACTGGAGGCGGGTATCTGTGGTGTTCCTGTTTTAATAACTGATCAATGCGGCTTTGCAGACTTAACACAAATTGGCGGGGGAAAAATTGTACCGGTAACAGAGGAAGATCTGGCAGCCGGACTTTGCAGTTTGCTAAATAACAGGGACTTATTGGCAGAAATGGGGAAGCGTTTCAGAGCATATATTTTTGAAAATTACACATGGAAAGCTTCGGCAAAATCATATATTAAACTATTTAAGGAAGGATTAGATAATGCTTAACAACAAAGTTCTTCTTATCACCGGTGGAACTGGTTCCTTCGGTAATGCTGTATTAAAAAGATTTCTGGACACTGACATAAAAGAAATCCGCATATTCAGCCGTGATGAGAAAAAACAGGATGACATGCGCAACGATTATAAAAACGACAAAATTAAGTATTTTCTGGGAAATGTCAGGGATTACGATAGTATTGAAGCCTGCCTGGAAGGTGTGGATTATATATTTCATGCCGCTGCTTTGAAGCAGGTCCCTTCATGCGAATTTTTCCCTTGGGAAGCAGCTAAAACAAACGTGTTCGGCACTGAGAATGTACTTAATGCAGCAATAAGACAAGGCGTCAAGAAAGTTATCTGCCTTAGTACTGATAAGGCTGTTTATCCAATAAATGCAATGGGTATAAGCAAAGCTATGATGGAAAAAGTGATGGTTGCAAAATCAAGGACAACATCCTCAACCACACTAATGGGAACCCGTTATGGTAATGTAATTGCATCTCGCGGTTCAGTTATTCCACTGTTTATTTCCCAGATAAAAAACGGGCAGCCTCTTACCATCACTGATCCTAATATGACAAGATTCATGATGTCCTTAGACTCGGCGGTTGACCTGGTCCTCTTTGCTTATGAGCATGGAAAGGCAGGTGAGATATTCGTTCAAAAAGCTCCCGCTGCTACAATAGGCGATCTGGCAATTGCTGTAAGAGATTTATTTGATGCTGAAAATGAAATCAAGGTAATCGGTACACGCCATGGAGAGAAGCTTTACGAAACACTGCTTACACGCGAGGAGTTTATAAAGGCAGAAGATATGGGCGACTATTTCCGTATCGTGCCGGATGATAGGGACCTGAACTACAGCAAGTATTTCTCCGAGGGCTCACAGGAAATGAACCTGGTGGAAGATTATAACTCCCATAATACAAAACGTTTAAATGTTAAGGAAATTAAAGAACTGCTGCTTACAATTCCTTATGTTCAGAAGGAACTTGGTATGGAAATAGCCCAGTACGCGAAGGACTAATAAAACATATGGAAAAAAATATTCTAATAACAGGAGCTAAAGGGTTTGTCGGCAGGAATCTGACTGTACGCTTGAAGGAACTTGAAAAATATGAGCTTTTTCTTATTGACCAGGAAGATTCCGAGGATGACCTGAACGGTTACCTTGAAAAAGCTGACGTAATATTCCACCTTGCGGGGGTTAACAGACCTTCAGACAACATCGAATTCGCGAAGGTGAACACTGGCCTTACGGAAAAAATAATATCATTTCTTAATATATCCGGCAGACACCCAAAAGTAATTTTCAGCTCTTCCATTCAGGCGGAATTGGACAACCCTTATGGTCTGAGCAAAAGGGATGCGGAAGATGCTCTTATTGTTTTCTCCCATGAAACGGGCACTCCAGTAAGAATATACCGCCTTTCTAACATTTTCGGTAAATGGTGCCGCCCAAATTACAACTCTGTTGTTGCAACTTTCTGCCATAATATTGCAAACAGCCTGCCTATCCAGGTTAATAATCCTGAAAGTGAAGTAAGTCTTATTTATATTGACGATATTTTAAAGGATTTTATCAGCAGGATTGAAGAAGAGACCAGCACTTTTTCCGGGTTTGATTATATCAACCCCGTCTTTACCGTAACATTAAAAACACTTTCGCAAAAGTTGTACTCATTCAGAGCTATGAGGGATACTCTTGTGCTTCCCGATTATTCAGACCTGTTTACAAAGTATCTATACACAACTTATCTTTCATATCTCCCCGAAAATGAATTCAGCTACAAGCTGACTTCTCATCATGATGACAGGGGAAATCTGACTGAACTTCTCAAATCTCCGCAATTGGGACAGATATTTGTATCTACCACAAAGCCTGGAATAACAAGAGGCAATCATTATCATCATACAAAAGTTGAAAAGTTTTGTGTGATAAAAGGAAAGGGAAGAATAAGCTTTAGAAAAATAGACTGTGAAAAAATCGTTTCTTATGAAGTTTTAGGTGAACAGATTGAAATTGTTGATATCCCCCCGGGCTATACGCACAAAATTGAAAATACCGGTGACGAGGAAATGATAGTTCTTTTCTGGTCAAATGAAATGTTCTCCAAAGATAATCCCGATACTTACTTCCTAAAGGTTTAACACAAAAATGAAAAAATTAAAAGTAATGACAGTCGTTGGTACAAGGCCGGAAATAATCAGGCTCTCAAGGGTTATTGTAAAACTGGACAAATCTGAAGCAGTTGAACATATCCTGGTACATACAGGACAGAATTATGATTATGAACTGAATGAGGTTTTCTTTGAGGATCTGGAGTTGCGTAAACCCGACTATTTCCTGAACTCTGCTGGCGGAAATGCAACAACTACAGCCGGAAATATTTTAGTTAGCATTGATCCGGTGCTTGAAGAGGTTAAGCCTGATGCTTTTCTGGTACTTGGTGATACTAATAGCTGTCTTTGTGCGATTGCTGCAAAAAAACGTCACATTCCCATTTTCCATATGGAAGCAGGAAACCGCTGCTTCGACCAGCGTGTGCCTGAGGAAACCAACCGCAAAATTGTTGATCACATCAGTGATATTAACCTGACCTATAGTTCTATTGCCCGCGAATATCTCTTAAGGGAAGGGCTTCCCGCAGACCGCATTATTAAAACCGGGAGTCCAATTCTTGAAGTGCTTACGGCAAATATGCAGAAAATCAAGAATTCGAAAATTCTTGATGAACTGGAACTAACAAAAAATAATTATTTCGTTGTTTCGGCACACCGGGAAGAAAATATTTCATCAGAGAAAAACTTTTTTAATTTGGTTGAAATATTAAATGGAATTGCAGAAAATTATCAACTTCCCGTAATTGTAACCACTCATCCGCGTACGCGTAAGATGATCGAGAAACATGGCGTTAAGTTTAATGAAAAAGTAAGATTGATGAAGCCTTTTGGGCTGAGCGATTATGTAAAACTGCAGATGGATTCTAAAGCGGTTCTCTCAGACAGCGGAACTATAAGTGAGGAATCATCCATTTTAAACTTCCGTGCTCTGAATATCCGTGATGCACATGAACGCCCCGAAGCTATGGAAGAGGCTTCGGTAATGATGGTGGGATTAAATCCGGAACGCGTAATGCAGGGGCTTGAGCAATTGCAGTACCAAAATCCAGAGCCGCGCAACATACTTCCGGTTGCCGATTATTCCATGCCCAACGTTTCTGATAAAGTAGTAAGAATAATCATATCTTATACTGACTATGTAAAACATGTGGTCTGGAAGGAATAATTTCTGCCGCGACAAAATACGGTTGATCCGGCGTGAGATTCTGATATGAAAAAGCAGAAAATGAAATATTATGAGAGCAAATGAGAATATTAATAGTTACTCAGTACTTCTGGCCTGAAGAATTTCGTGTAAATGATCTAGCTGTTGACCTGGTTAATAGGGGTCATGAGGTCACTGTTCTGACCGGAAACCCCAACTACCCGAAGGGAAAGTTTTACGAGGGCTACGGATTTAAGTTTTCTATAGAGGACTATAAAGGAGTTAAAATATATAGAGTTCCAATAATCCCCCGCGGAAATGCTTCTGGGATCCGCCTGGCACTCAATTATTTTTCTTTTGTCGTAAGCGGCTCATTATTCAGTTTGTTTCTGAAACAAAATTATGACGTTTCATTCGTTTTCGCAATTTCCCCTATAACAGCTGCATATCCGGCGCTTGTCCATAAACGTTTTTATAAGAGTAGAATGAATCTCTGGGTGCAGGACCTGTGGCCGGAAAGCGTCACCTCGGCCGGAAAGCTGAAGTCCGTTTCAGCACTAAACCTGTTGACAAAAATGGTCAGGCAGATTTATAAGTCATCCGATAAGGTGTTAATTCAATCCGAAGCTTTTGCGGAATCTGTATTGGATAAAGGGGTATCTAAAGAACAACTTAGATATGTGCCTAACTGGGCTGAGGATTTGTATTGCAACTCTACTGAAGTCTCAAAGTTCAAATATCAGAACATAATGCCGGGTGGGTTCAAAGTGATGTTTGCGGGAAATATAGGTGAGGCACAGGACTTTGATTCAATCATTAAAGCTGCAGAAATCACAAAAGGTTTTCCTGAAATAAAGTGGCTTATTGTAGGTGATGGCCGGAAGAAAAACTGTGTAGAAAAAGAGATAACCAGGCTTGGATTGCAGAAAACGGTATTTTTATTAGGAAGATACCCTCTGCAGGAAATGCCAGAGTTTTTTGTGCATGCGGATTTGATGCTCCTGAGCTTAAAGGATGAGGATATCTTTTCTCTTACTATTCCCACTAAAATTCAGTCATATA
>JBLMZM010000326.1:0-19575 GCA_050258815.1 Ignavibacteriales bacterium | reverse complement strand
TTATTGCATCAAATGAAAACGAGGATGTTGTAAATATTTTATCTTTTGCGTCTAAATTATAGTATTTGGTATTTCTCACCAATCTAATAACAGACTTTTCTTCAATCATACTACCCTTAGGAGCTCCAGTTGTCCCTGAAGTATACAGGATGTAAGCCAGATTTTCTGATGTTTTTCCAACACGGATGTTTGGATAATCATTCTCTCCTGCTAAATAATTATCAGTAACGCAAATAATATTAGCTGCA
Source organism: Ignavibacteriales bacterium (assembly GCA_050258815.1). Classification (GTDB taxonomy): domain Bacteria; phylum Bacteroidota; class Ignavibacteria; order Ignavibacteriales; family SURF-24; genus JAAXKN01. The sequence continues at coordinate 19,327 of JBLMZM010000326.1, read as the reverse complement.
CCCGTCGTTCTGTTCTCATTTTCTTTATCAACTAAAATAACCCTTGAACGGACATCACCCAGGATATAATTAATCCTTTCATCAGGCATTTTCGTATCTATAGGCAGATATGCGCCACCCGCCTTTAGGATACCTAATATTGCTATAATGAATTCATGCGACCTCTCCATGAGGATCACTACAGGCTCATCCAGATGCAGCCCATATGTATCTTTTAAGCTATGCGCCAGGCAATTGGATTTCTCATTTAACTGCCGGTATGTTAAAGGTTCACCCCGGAATACTATTGCCGTTTTGTCAGGGTATCTATCTGCCATCTCTTCAAACAGTTCAGCAATAGTCTTTTCCTTTGGATAATAGCATTTAGTATCATTGAATTCATTTATTATCCTGTCTTTTTCCTCCGGCGTAATTATTTCAAGTATACTGATTGCTTCATCCGGAGAGTTTATGATGTTTTGCAGTAATTGCAGTAAATGATTTCCTATCCTTTCAATTTTCCCGGAGTTAAATATGTCAGGATTATAGACAATTCCGAGCTTAATTTCTTCGCTTGATTCTTCAAAATTAAAATGAAGGTCGAACTTACTGAAGGATATTTCCGGCTTCATAATTGAAGTTTTAATTCCGTCAAATATGATTGACTCAGAATTTGATTCCTGCAATGATACGATAATTTCAAATAACGGATTCCTTCCCGTATCCCGTTCTACATTCAGGTCCTCTATTAATAAATCGAAAGGATATATCTGATGATCATAGGCTTCAACGCAGTTCTGTTTAACCTTGTTAAGATATTCCGTATAACTCAGGTTTGGTTCAACCTTATTCCTGAGAGGAATTGTATTTACATAAAATCCAATTTGATTTTCGAGATCCCTCTGCTCCCTCCCGGAAACGGGAGAGCCAATTATAATATCTGTTTTACCGGAATATTTATTTATCAGGATGTTTACAACAGAAACCAGAAACATAAAGAGACTTACATGACTCTGCCTGCACAGACTATCAATTCCATTATAAAGTGGCTTACCTATTGATAATTCATGTATCTTTCCATTAAATGTTTTATTTAATGGGCGTTTATGGTCGGGAGGTATTTCAGTTATCGGAAGCTCGCCTGACAACTTATCGAGCCAGTATTTTCTATGTCCGGATGCGCTGGTATCCTGCAATATTTGCGAATGCCTTTGTACATAATCCTTATATTGTATTTTCAAAGGCGCCAGGGGATTAGTATCCCCTTTGCAAAATGAATTATAAAACAATGTCAGCTCAGATATTAATATACCAATTGACCAGCCATCGCTTATTATGTGGTGCATATTGAACAGGAGAATATGCTTTTGTTCCTCCACTTTGACTAAGCTTGCGACAATAAGCGGTCCTTTGGATAAATCGAAACAGCGGTTGGCCTCTTCTTTTATTAAAGAATATATATTTTCATTTATATCAGTCGTATTACTCAAATCATTTTTTACTAAATCAAAACTCACCCCGGTAAATATTTTTTGATATGGTATTCCATCTGTCTCAACAAAAACCGTGCGTAATATCTCATGACGCTTAATTATTTCTTCGAATGCCTTATTTAATGCCCCAACGTTTAGTTCTCCCTCAAGCATTATTGCTGCTGGAAGATTATAGGCTGGTGATTTCTCCATTTTATCAAGGAACCAGAGCCGTCTTTGAGCATAAGATACCGGCGCCATAGTATATTTTGTTTTATTGCCTGACAGGATGCCAAGCTGTCTTAACTCTTCCAAAGCGGACAGATCACCGCTTAAAGCTCTTTGTTTTAATTCTTTTATATTATTCTTCATCGTCAAATTGTAAGGTGGATAAAAATGCCAGTTCATCGTCTGACATTGGAACAATGATAGTTTCTTCTTCTATTTTTTCGTTTGATGTATTTTTACAGGCGGATAGTTTCTTTACAGTCTCTGCAATATCCCCCAGTACCGGATTATAAAATATTTCCTTAAGAGCCAGGTCAATATCCAATTGTTTCTGTACCTGTGAAATCATTCTGACAGCATTTAAGCTATGCCCCCCAATTTCAAAGAAATTATCTTCAAGACTGATATCATCTTTCTGCAATATGCCGGAGCATATTTTGAGAATTAAATGCTCAATCTCATTTTTTGGTGCTCTGATTGTATCCTTCTTGCGGTAACCCGTGGTTGGATCAGGTAACAGCAGTTTATTAGTTTTGCCATTGGAAGATAGCGGAATATTTTCCAACTGAATATAATAGGAAGGGATCATGTATTGTGGCAGGAATTGATTAAGGTGATTCTTTATCACAGCCTGAGAAACAGTTTCATCTGAAGTATAATAAGCTGCCAGCTCGCCTGTTCCGTTCTTTTCATAAAGTGTAACTGCGCAGCTTTTAATCTCTTTCAATATCCTCAGGTGTTTTTCTATCTCCTGCAGTTCAACTCTGTATCCGCGTATCTTAATCTGTTCATCCATCCTTCCAAGAAACTCAATATTACCATCATTGAGTGTTCTTCCCAAATCTCCGGTTCTGTATATTCGTGTTCCTTTTAATGAAGGGAATTGGACAAATTTCTCTTCTGTCTTTTTAGGATCATTCAAATACTGACGTGCTAATCCTTTTCCCGCTATACATATTTCACCCGGCACACCAACCGGGCATAAATTCAAGTTATTATCCAGAATATAGATCTGTTCGTTTAAGATTGGTTTCCCGATAGGAGCAATATCATATTCCACATCCTTCATATCGGCATTAAACCTGAAGGATGACGATTCGACACAGCATTCTGTCGGCCCGTAAAAATTTGTTACTTTTATATTTTTATTAGTAACTATACTATAGAATTCTTTAACTAATTTGAACGGCAATGCCTCTGAACCCAGGAAGATTTCTTTTAAATCAGGCTTGTTTATTTCGGCAAAACCTTCTTCAAGCATCACGGCAAATACGGAAGGAGTAATATCGGCTATATTGATCTTACTATTAATAATATAATTTATTATTTCACGGGGATCGAGTCTTCTTTCCTTATTTAGTATATGGAGTATATTCCCATTGCAAAGCGCTGCAAATACCTGTTTCAAAGATACATCAAACGCAAATGAACTGATCATCAGTTCATTTATGGGACCTGTATAATGAGAATATACTTCCCCATTTAATGATGAGATCAGGTTTGCAAGAGATGAATGTTCGATCATTACACCTTTTGGCACGCCGGTTGATCCTGAGGTATAAATTACATACGCCAGGCTGTCATTATCGATCTTTATATCCGGGGTAGATTGATCTTCACAAAGCTTCCCTCTTACATCAATCAGCATATTTTCGTTTACTTTGCCTTTATCCGGCCTTATGTTATCAAAATGCAAATTACTATCAACTAATACGGCTTTGGAATTGCTGTCGTTTATTATAAAGGCCATTCTTTCCGGAGGTGTATCCGGCAGTATTGGAAGATATGCTGCGCCCGCTTTCATAACTGCTAAAATAGCGGCTACCGCCCAAACAGGGTCATCAATAATTACGGCAATGATATCATCCTTTTGAGGCGTAATTTTTTTTATAATGTGATTGGCAATACGGTTTGATAGCTTATTCAATTCATCAAAAGTTACTTCTCTGCCGTCATATACCAGGGAGACATTATTTTTGTTTATTTCTGCCTGATTATTAAAAAGACCGATTACATTTCTTAACTCATTCTCTGAATTGTTTTGCTCATTAAATTCGAACAGGAGTTCTTCTTTTTCCCTGGCAGAAACAAGTTCAAGATTTTTTATCTTTTCTTTCGGATCGGCTGCAATGACTTCAACTAACCTCTTGAAATGATCCGACATCCTGCGGATTCTTTCATGTTTGAACAATGATGTATTATACTCTATTGCGAAAGAAACCTGTCCTTCATTTTCTTCAAAAAGGAATGTCAGGTCGAACATACTCTTGGCAATGCGGAAATCAAGTCCTTCGGCCTCAATGCCGCCGATATTCGTCTTCATTCTCATACCGTCTGTTACCATCCAGGCAACCATAACGTCAAAAAGAGGATTGCGGTTGCGTATCCTTTCGACGTCGAGTTCATCAACAAGCCTGTCAAATGGATAAACCTGGTTATCAAATGCGCCGCTTAAAGTCTCTTTAACCTTACTCAGGATTTCCTGAAATGAATCTTCAGGGCTAATTTCATTACGCAATACAAGTGTATTGATAAAATAACCAATTTGACCTTCAAGGTCATAATGCTGCCTGCCTGCTACAGGAGTTCCAATTAGAATATCTTCCTGCCTAGTATATTTATGAAGCAGAATATAAACCACAGAAAGCAGAGCCATATATATGCTTGCATTTTGGCTGCTGCTTATGTCCATCAATTTCCTGACCGGACCATCAGCAAGTATAAAATGTATAAGTTCCCCGTCAATAGAATAGTTTTCCGATCTTTTATAATCAGCGGGCAAATCCAGAAGAGGGCGCGGCTTACTTAATTTCTTTTCCCAGTATTCCTTTACGGCTTCAAGAGATTTTTCACCAAGAATTTTATTCTGCCATGCTGCGTAGTCTTTATACTGAATTCTGAGCGGTTTAAGAGGAGCCTCGTACCCGTTAAGGAACGAACTATAATATGTTTCTATTTCCTTTAGCATTACTTTTATTGACCAGCCATCGCTGATTATATGATGCATATTAAGAAGCAAAAGGTGATAATTTTCATATAATTTTATAATCTTAATCTGCAAAAGGGGGGCTTTGGACAAATCGAATTCATTCTGGAAATATTCGTATGCCAGTTCTTTAAGTATATTTTCATCCCATGTTTTACCGGTGTACTCTGCTGTTTCAATATTGAAATCAACAGTTTCCAGGATTTTTTGAAAGGGCTCACCGTCAATCTCTATAAAGCAGGTTCTGAAAGACTCATGACGCTGTACTATGGCTTTGAAAGTATTTTCCAGCGCCTGGATATTTAAGACCCCTTTCATGTGAAAAGCGCCGGGAAGATTATAAAGCGAATTCTGTCCTTCCAGCTTTGCAAGGAGCCAAAGCCTGCGCTGGGCATGGGACAGTGCATAGTATTCGTTTTCTTTTATCTTCTCAATAGGATTGAATAAAGAAGGGTTTTTACTCCTAATTAACTTGGCAAGCGAAGCAACTGTTGGATATTGGAACACTTCCCAGATATTAATCTCTATATTGAATTCTTTATGAATCCTGGAAGTAAGGCGGATAGCTATTAAACTATGGCCTCCGAGTTTGAAAAAGTTATCTGTTAAACCGATCCTTTCAACCTGAAGCAATTCTTTCCAAATCTCACAAAGTTTTTCTTCCAATATATCACCCGGAAGGCTGGTATTGTCTTCTATTGATATTTCTTTTACAGGAACTGGTAGTGCTTTCCTGTCCACTTTTCCGTTTATTGTAAGCGGTATATTTATCATTTCAACAAAATATGCGGGGATCATATACCCGGGTAAATGCAGTGACAAATATTGCCGGATATCTGAACTTTCAATTTTATCTGTAGTACAATAATAGGCAGCAATTTCCTGCTCCTGCCCTTCCCCCACCGGAATGACAGCGGCTGAGTTAATACCCTTATATTGCTTTAAGCAGTTTTCTATTTCATTTAGCTCTATCCTGAAACCACGCAGCTTTATCTGATCATCAGTCCTGCCTGAGAGGACAATATTCCCATCATCCAGATAACGCCCGATATCGCCGGTATTATATATTCTTATCCCATCATACAGAATGTATTTTTCTTCTGTCAGGTCAGGCCTGTTGATATAGCCTCTTGCCAGCCCGTCACCTGCAATATAAAGCTCACCACTGACACCAATTGGCACCCGGGAAAGATTTGAATCAAGTATGTATATCTGCACGTTATTCAGCGGTTTGCCAACCGATAGTGCATTAAAAGTATCAACTGATTTCAGTAATGTTTCAGGAGTAATATTATAACAGGTCGAGACATCACAGCATTCTGTTGGGCCGTACACATTTGATATAACTGGTGAGTTATTGCCTGTTATATCAAATATTTTCTTTACTGTCTGATACATTAACTGCTGTCCGCCTATGACAAACCTTTCAGGAAGATATCTTTCAACTCCGGCCTTCAGCTCATCCAGTATTATTTCCAGGTGAACGGGTGTTCCATCAGAAACATCAATGCGGTGCTTTTCATAATATTCTAGTAGTTTTCTTCCGCTAGTCCTGACTTCATCAGGCACAATATCAAGGCAATGCCCGTTTAATAAAGCGTAAAATATCTGCTTAACTGAAGCATCAAAGACAAATGGGGCAATAAGAGCTATATTTAAAGGGGCTGTCTGCCCGGTATATATGGCATTTGCCAATCCCAGTACCAGATTATGCAGACTGCGTTGCCCTATCATTACGCCTTTCGGTTTACCAGTTGACCCTGAAGTGTATATTACATAAGCAAGGTTTGATGAGATTAAATTCAATTCAGGCTTATTATTGCTTAAGCCTTTCAAAAGGCTGATATCAAGAACCTTAGTCTCAGAAAATTCGCTTCGATCTGCTAAGGCAGCATTTTCAGCGATACTTAACAAACCGCTCTCGGTCAGAAGCAGCTTTGACTTACTGTCCCTAAGCATGTATGAAATCCGCTCAACAGGATATTCCGGATCTATGGGCATATAGGCTGCCCCTGTTTTTAATACGCCCAGAATTCCAATAACCATCAGTTCAGAGCGGCTTGTCATTATTCCAATCACATCATCAGCACTTATCTTTGATCTTAAGATAATTTCGTTTGCAACAGTATTTGCACGCTTATCCAATTCCGCATAGGTGTAGCTTTTATCTTCAAAAATAAGAGCAGTGTTATTAGGTGATTTTTTCACCTGTTCTTCAAAGAGTTCCGGAATTGTAACCAATGTGTTATATTCACTTTTGGCCCCATAAGATATATTTTTCAGATTTTCCTTTTCACTGATATCTAACAGGTCAATTTCTTTTATTACATTAGCAGGATGCCTAAGAATATAGGCTATAATATTTTTAATATGCCTTGCCGCCCTGTCTATGCGCTCTTTTTTAAACAAATCAGTATTGTAGCCAATACTGAATTTAACTTTATGATCTTCTTCCACAAATGTAAAAGTCAGATCGAATTTATTTAATTTGAAATCCGCCTCATAAAATGAGACTGATATTCCGTTTAATTTCAGGCCTGCAGAATCCTGGTTCTGCAGCTGAACAAGTACATCGAATACCGGAGTACGGGACGTGTCTCTGTCGAGGTCTAGATCCTGAATCAAAAGGTCAAATGGATAATTACTGTTTGATAAGGCTTCAGTTGAGTTTATTTTTACTTTGTTTAAGAATTCCTTAAAACTAATGGCGCTGCTAATCTTATTCCTCAAGGCAACCGTATTAATATAAACACCAACCTGGTCTTCAATATCAGGATGATTTCGGCCTGAAATTGGAGAACCTGTTATTATTTCTTCCTGTGACGAATATTTATGCAATAATATATTCACCACTGCAGTCATTACATTATATAGGCTCACGTTTTGTTCTTTGCAGAAAGCGATTAATTCCCCGGACAGGATATTTTCAATTTCATAGAACAAATAATTACCTGAATATGTTTTTACCGGCGGGCGCGGTTTATCACATGGCAGTTCAAGGACCGGCAAAGGTTTGTTTAATTTCTTTATCCAGTACTCTCTCTCTTCATTATATATACTGCTTTCTATTAATTCTTTTTCATACTCGCAATAATCTTTGTACTGGATTCTTAGCGGTTTTAATTTAACCGCGCTGCCGCTGCAAAAAGAATTGTAAAGCTCAGACAACTCTTTCATTATTATGCCGATCGATATTCCGTCACCGGCGATATGATGAATTATAATAAGCAGAACATTTTTTTCCTCTTCAAGTCTGATAACATTAACCCGGATCGGAATTTGAAAAGTAAGATCAAACGGGACAGTTATTAATTCTTCAACAAATTTCCGCAGAGTTGCATCTTTATAGTTTGCCGCACTCAGATCATGTTTTTCAATAGTAAAGTTATAATCATCCAGCACCTTTTGACCGGGAATTCCGTTAATATCATTAAATACTGTACGTAGCGTTTCGTGTCTTTCTACAATTACTTTCAGGGCCTCATCCAGAGCCTTCAGATTTAATGGCCCTTTAAGAAGAAGAGAAACCGGCATGTGATAAACCGCGGCGTTCTCCTTATTTTGCGCTAATATCCATATCCTTTTTTGTGCATGTGATAAAGCATAATATTCTTTTTGAGGAAAAGCAGGAATATTTCTATAACCCGTAATAGCTTTACCTTCCAGTTCTGCGGCAATGCTTCTTACTGTCGGACTTTCATAGATTACCTTAAATTCTAATTCACGTTTCAGCTCTTTATGAATTCTTGTAATAAGCCTTGCTATCTTTAGACTGTCACCGCCTAATGCAAATATATTGTCATCGGCTCCAACCGGACTTATACCCAAAACCTCTTCAAATATTGATATAAGCCTGCGTTCAATTTCACTTGCTGCCACACTCAATTCTGTTTTATTCTGCGCAATATTAACGGGCATTTTCCGGAGGGCTTCTTTATTTATTTTTCCATTATGGGTAAGCGGAATCTTCTCTACAATAACATAATGCCGCGGGATCATATATTCGGGGAGAAACTTTCGTAAATACCTCTTCAGTTCATCTATATCTATTGCATTTGGAGTACTTATATAGGCAGCCAGGCTTTTACCATCACCGCTCTGGATATCCAGGACCGTTACTTCATTAATTTTGTCATACTTTGCTATCTGTGCTTCAATTTCACCAGGTTCGATTCTGTTCCCGTTTATTTTTACCTGCCCGTCAATTCTTCCCAGAAATTCAATGTTGCCATCATGTCTCCATTTTGCTATGTCACCCGTACGGTATAATCTGCTCCCGGCTTCAAAAGGATTTATAATATATTTTTGTTTTGTAAGCTCATCATTATTTAAATATCCTCGCGCCAGTCCCGGACCCGAGACGCATAATTCTCCTGGGAAGCCAATTGGAACAGGCCGCAGGCTTTCATCAAGGATATATAACTTTGAATTTGGAGCTGGTTTTCCAATGGGGACAGCATAGGAATATTCTTCGTCTTTTTCTGCTGTATAATACGATACGCAGACTGAAGCTTCAGTAGGTCCGTATGCATTAATATAACGTTTATTCTTTTTATAGAAATTTACATCGGAAGCAATTGCCTGTTCTCCCGCAGTTATCAATGTATGAAGGTGCGGAAGTTCTGCCTTATCGAGCACGTTTAGATAAACCGGAGGAAGGGTTGCAACTGTTACTTTATTCTTCTCCATATAGCTGATAAATGATGCGGGATTCCTGATGACGTCCTTATCTGCTATAACGAGCGCAGCCCCCATTAACAAAGCCTGGAATATTTCAAATACTGAGGCATCAAAGCCCAAAGAAGCAAACTGCAATACACGGTCGGTTTCTTTTACTCCAAAGCTTCCTATGACGTTTACAAACATGCTCATAAACTGCGCATGCTCAATCAGGACACCTTTCGGCTTTCCTGTGGACCCGGAAGTATAGATGATATAAGCCAGATTATCCGGCTTAATTTTAATTTCAACATTTTTATCATTCAGGGAAGTTATATCGCTCAATTCAATGACATTTTCGGCCAGATCCTTCTCGGCAAGTGAGCCTTTAATTAATATTCGTGCACCGCTATTCTCAATAATATATTTTATCCTGTCAACCGGATATTCAATGTCAATTGGCAGATATGCTGCACCTGTTTTCATAATTCCAATCATCGCGGCTATTGCGTCTGTTGAACGGTCTAAAGCCATGCAAATAATTTCTTCGGACTGAACATCGTAATTAGCAATAAGATAATCAGCTATTTGATTGGCCTTCTTATTTAGCTCTTCATAGCTAACCGTCATTTCATTGCAGATAACAGCATCTGCGCCGGGCCTTCTGTATACGGTTTCTTCAAATAATTCAATAATGGTCCGTGAAGTTGTTATTTCTTCCCGGGATGAGTTAAATTCATTCAATATCTTATGAGAATCAAAATCATTTAACAGAGTTATTTCGTTTAAGCTTTTAGCCGGGAAGTGGACCAGATCCAATAAAATAGTTTCAAAGCATCGTACAAACTGAACTATCTCATCTCCGGATATTACCAGCGGATTGTAATTGAAGAATATATTGACGTTCCCTTCTTCATCATATTCATCAATTTCAATAGAGAGGCTTTCATTTCGTATTTCCGTATCAAAAGTAATTGAATGTAATTTTGCTCCGCCAAAACGCTGCGAATAATCATTCTTGCGGTAAATAACCGTAACGTCGAATAATTCGTTATTGAATTCCGGATTAGTCCTTAAATACTTAAGTGTGTCTCCTAGAGGGAATCTCTGGTGCCTGTAGCATTCCCTGACTTCAGACTTGATTGTATTAAGAATATCTTCGAAAGTACCTTCAGACTCTATATTAAGTCTTAAAGGCATCATATTCATAAATAAGCCCGGAGTGTTCCGGAATATATAATTGCTCCTGTTCAATACCGGCATACCGATGATCATTTCATTGCGCTTGTAGCATCTGTGAAGCGCCGTTGTTATCAGACCAAGAATGACCTGAAAGGTTGTTGCATCTGATTTGAATCCCATATCAAGTATAGATTCGAAACAAACACGGTGCAAATTCAGTACTATTCTTTCCGTATGCAGCGAAATATTCTTAATGCTTTTTTTCTTTGATGTGAATCCAAACGATTCCGGAAGGTCAGCAAGTTTTTGCTTCCAGAATCCGAATGAGTTCTTATAAGCATCCGAATCACGGTATTTAAGATCGTCATTAATGAAATCTATATAAGAGAAGGGTTTTAATTCGGCATAACAGCCTTTTTCCAGCAGACTGTTGTATGTATCAGCAATCGCCTGATTGACAATGGCTCTACCCGCACCGTCATTTATCATATGATGAAAAACCGGGGCAAAAATATATTTATGTTCCGCTGTCTGTAGTATCATTTCCGAAAATAGCTCATCATCTTCCAGGGACAGCGGTTTTCGGAAATTCTTTAAAATTAAATCGATAGCTTCTTCAACCGGATTCCTGCGGCTTCTGAAATCCAAATATTTTATTTCGCATTTATATTCCGGTCTGAATTGCTGAAATAAGACATCACCCTTTTGTACAAATTTTATCCGCAATGCATCGTAATGTTCAATAACATAGTTATAAGCTTTACCATATAATTCAATATTCAAATCGCCTTCTAAAATCAGTGCTCCGCCCATAATATATTTGCAATTATTGCGGTTAAGCAAATAATCATAATAGAAGGCTTCCTGCGGTAAGCTTAACGGATATAGATTACTATCGGTCATTAAAGGGATACTCTTTGTTTTGTTTGACAACATTCACATACCTGTTATCGGAAATCTCATTTATTTTGTAAGCGAACATAAACACCGGTTAGGCCCCTGACTATAATTATAGTCCCCCAAGCCTGGTAATTGGAATTGATTATCGTTAGATGTCCGCGGCTCTTTATTAGAACGGATATGAGGCAGTCCAGAGCAAATTTTTTATGAAACTATTACTTTTGGTTCTTCATTTAAATGCAATTGAGTACTGACAAATTCTATCCGGGAAAATCCAAATTACAAACTTATACTTATTCCAATTGTTTGAGTCGTATTTTTTCCAACTGCTCCCAGTAATTCACTCTCTCTGTCATATTTATAATTGTAGCCTAACATCAGAGATACGGGCTGAATTATGACTACGTTTAAGTTCAGACTCAGGCTCATTCTGTATCTGTCGGAATGATTAATATTCGTCAGATAATATGCCTGTTCGATTAATGAAAATCTCTGATCCATCACGTATTTATAATTTTGCCTGATATAAAACGCCGTATACATCCCTTTTACTACATTAATCCCATCGACTGGAATTGTATAATCCTGATTAATTCTTCCGGCTGCAAACAATATCTTCAGATAGTGTTTCTCAGAGATCATGCCATTCAATCCGGCTCCGGCATATAAGGAATACCTGTTATTAATTAACAGAGAATTATCCCTTTCCCATATAAATCCTGCCTCGCCATATAAAAGGCGCGTAATGTCCGCATCCAGAAAGTCGGTAAAGGCCTGTGATTCGGTTTTATAATTCATTCCCTGAACCTTAAGCATCAGGTTCATTTTATCAATCATATATTCGGTATGATTGGTAAAAATGTCTTTTCTTACGGTCAATTTGGCACCACCTGCGTGCATTTCACCTTCAATTGCCCCGGACATTTTCGCATAACTATATTGCCCTTCACCATGGAATAAATACTCATCCACGCTATCCGCAAGCGAGCTGCTTACCCACCATTGAGGTAAAGGCTTCTTTTCAGCAGTACTTTGCGCCTTTACCAGGTTCAATGCGGCACACATTATAAATACTGCCATCGTAAAAAATCTATTCATATAAACTCATATTATTTAATATTGATTTAACTATGCTCAATATTGGATAGATTCTTTAACTCTTCAAGCTGATCAAATGTGTAGCTGCTGATCAGGCTCTTATTACCTTTAAATAGCCTGGTTAAAGTCTTCTTTGGCAGAAGCTCCAGAGTGGAGGTAACACGGGTTTTTTCTATATATTCCATTATCTTCTGCCAGTTTACCACAGTCGTAACCTGTTCAGTAAGCAGAGGGATAATTTCGTTTTCATCCATGTATGGCTTACATGTTACATTGGAAATGACGGGATATTTAAGTCTGGTAAACTTATAATTATTTAGTTCAGCCTCCAGACTTATTGCGGCAGGTTTCATTAAAGGGCTGTGAAAAGGAGCGCTGACTTTAAGCGGTATTGTAATTGCTCCAAGCTCTCTGGCCCGGCTGCCTATTGCCTCTACGTTTTCCTTAAGGCCTGAGATTACAATTTGATTAGCAGAATTAATATTGGAAACAACAGCCTTTCCATCTGAAATACCGGAGGCGCATAATTCCTGCACCTGGCTTAATGATAATCCGTTTAGGGCTAACATTGCACCGTCGCCTTTGTTAACTGCCAGTTGCATCAGTTCCCCACGTTTTCTTACAATGCTCAGAGCATCGGGGAAACTTATCGCTCCGGCGCAGCAAAGAGCAGATATTTCTCCAAGACTGTGACCGGCCATTAAAAAGGGTTTAATTTCAGTTTCTTTCTGCAGAATTTGGAAAGCACAATAACTGAGAGTCAAAATGGAGGGCTGTGCATTTGCTGTAAGATTCAGACTGTCTTCAGTACCATTGAGGCACAGGTCAAGAATATCGAAATTTAGCACTTCGCTTGCTTCAAGAAAATATTCTTTTATATAAGGGAACTCCTGTAAATAACCGGATCCCATACCGGGATGCTGTGCACCCTGACCCGGGAATAAAAAAGCAAAATGCACCGACTACTCCATTATCAAAAATATTTCAGCCCGCTATAACCTGACTGGGAAAAGTTGTTTATCAAAAGGTCTGTTAAGACAGATTGTTTAGACCTGCTTTATACTGTTTCTGGCTTTTTGCCTTTTTTCTCGCTCATCTCTTTTGCAATGGTCTTGCCTTCTGCAAAGTAGTTTTGGAAGTATTCTTTTACAGTAACCGGGTTGAAATCGAGGAATGTTCCGCCTGCTTCGAAATGCTGAATGAAAACCTTTCCAATTGCGTATGTTGCCGCGCCTGAGAACAAGGACATGGATAACCCGCCCAGGACACTTCCAACAACCGGGAGCATCTTTAGGAGGCTGCCCATATTGCCGACTGATAATGAATTGGGTACAATCGACCCTAAAAGTGCGCTAACGATTGATTTTCCCTTGTTTTCAGAAAATTTGATATCATAAATATCCGACATATCTTTCAACATTTTAAGCTGAACGCCGGAAACTGCAGCCAGGTCTACAAATGGAACAGGAATTAAACCCGCTCCCATTGACCACCACATATAATTTTTTACAATACCTTTGGCGGCCAGTTCTTTTTCTTCCATGATTGATCCTGTTTTCCTTTTATTGATTATTTGATTTTATTGGTTTACTCCGCCTGGTCCTTCATTAAGGACCATCAATTCAGAGCATTTTACCAGAAAACTCAGTAATTAAAGCGCGAAATCATTTATATTTTGTGCATTCATATATATAGAATACTGATGCAAACGAGCCTTCATTTTAAAGGAGTATAATATACTGCTAATTCATTTAAAAGACTTTCATTTCTTAAATTTAAAGAACCTGTTCCCAAATCATTTTTATTATCGGATAATTAATTTAAATTTTAAGTTATTTGGGGGAATATCTGCAGAATAGTTCAAAATAATGGAAAGGACCGTTAACCCAAGGAGTGCCAGAATCAGATAAGACGAAGAATGTAGGCTGCAGTAATTGCTACATTACCTGAATTTATGTTGTCAGCAGGATTTATGGTTTTGTCAGCGCAGGAAATTAAAACTATACGATAGAAATAAAGACATATAACATATCCGATTTTTGCAATAAGTAATTTCACGCCCCTTTTGACTACCGGATTCATTCGATGGTGCATTTTAATTCAATAACCCTGGATTCCAGACTGAACGGCCGGTATATAAATGCCATTATAATAACTTAGAATGTAATCTGCTTTTCATTTGTACCATCAATATCTACGCGGAAAAGATTGAACTTTGTATGGCCATTAGCTCTGGGCAGGACTATTGCTTTTGAATCCGGGGAAAAAGCGATCATTGTTCCTTCAGAATTCAGTGTTTTCAGTTTATTCCTGGAATAATCATAAAATGTTATTATTCTGTCTGGTGTCCTAATAGCAATCAAAGAGTCAAAGGCAGACACAGAATAATCAACAGCTTCTCCATAATTCATTTTATAAAATGTACCGAGACTGTTCCCTTCTGTATCACAGAATAAAAGATTACTCCCATTGAGATATAAAATCCTTGAACTGCCCACCATCCAGTTTGCCCACGTTCCGGAGCGTATGGTTTTTATGTTATTTTTCTCTAATGAATATATATTAATTTTCGTCCTTTCACTTACAAACATTATCTTGCTGCCATCTGGTGACCATCTGACTATAGATACATTCTTAGCCCCGGCTATCTTTGTTAAATTGCTTCCGTCAATCTTTACTGTACTAATATTGCTCCCGTCTGTAAAGACGAGTCTTTTGCTGTCCTCTGACCAGGAAGGCGACCAGGTTGTACCTTCAATTACAAGATGCCGGTCTTTGCCATCTTTATCTATTGTGTATAATCCGGTAGGATAATCAGAACCGTTCTTTTCATCATAGTGGTAATAAGCTATTAACTTTCCATCCGGAGACCAGGCAGGCGATCTATCCTCACGAAGATAGGAACTCTCAGGTTCTGTAATGTTTGAGCAGCCAGCGGAGACCAGGCAAAGCATGACTACAAAGCAAGCCGCAAGAGTAAACAGTTTTTTTAATTTTGATTTAGCGGAGGTTGATCTTTTATAGTTTTTCATAGCTCTGTTGCCATTATCGATATAATAGAATAAATATGTTGCAGAATAAAAATATTGTGGAATAAATATGTTGCCGTTTGTAATGATATTATCACTTTTCTATAATCGGAACATTAGACCTAATGCAAAGGCATAATAGTTCAGGTTATCGTCCCCTCTGGTTCCATAGGCCGCAGGTGAACTAATTATATGATAGGACCTCCTTATTTCAACAAAAATACCCGCTGGAATGAATGTGAACTCTTTATTTACCCCTGCCCTTAGTTCAAGTGCATAACCTTTATATGAATAATTAAGTACCTCATCCGGTATGATGTACCTATTTTCAGGCTCATTCAGGAGGTTCACATTTTTCATACCTAAAACACGGTATAGGCTAGCCCAGAACATTCCAAATGAAGCCCCGACATAGGGGTTTACGAACTTGTCTTCCCTGAATAGATAAAGACCAGAGGTAACCTTTAATGACTGTCCTGACTTATCCCTTTCTCCTGTCATATCATGTCTCATAGTATTTTCTTCGGCTACCCAGTCGCGGCGCCATCTTACATTATCATAAAACCCGCTCCATTCAAGTCCCAGCTCTACTTTGGGCTTCATTGGTATTGAGTACAGCAAAGTGACAGAATAACCAGTTGCAAACTTGCTCCTTGCAATATCATCCAATGCTTCGGATTCTCCGGTGTAGACCCTGTTGCCAAAAAGTCCTGAGATCTGGATACTGAATCTATCTGGATGTTTATCAGCCTGAGCATAAACTGCAGCTTGTAAAAGAAATGCTGCTGTAAATAACCTGAGAATAAATATTGAGAGCTTCCTCATAAGTCTTCACTCTGTTTAATGAATTAATACTGTTAAATGTTAAGGATTTAATACTGCAGATACAGACCAAGAAAAGGAGTAGCTGAGACCCCCTTTCGCTCTGATAATTTCAGTATAGCCCTACTGCCCGAGACCTGAATAGTGCCCGATTTCCTGTCATAGTTAGGATAGTCCAGAATGTTAAGTATTCCTATAAATACATCCAGCCGGCTTCCCCAGAGATTAAACTTTCGCCTAAGTTTCAGGTCAAGCTGTACATGCTCATTATAACGCTCATTCTGGATTCCACCAACCTTTAAGTGTACTGCTGGTATTTTCTGTCCATTTTCCTGTATGAAGCTGATGTTTTCATCAACCGACAGGCCTGTATAGGGACGACCCGTATTGCTAATTAGCTGAAGATCCAGATGCCACTGATCAATCCATGTATAATCCAGTGCAAGAGAAATTGTATGATGCTGATCTATATCCCTGTAGAATGTTCCTCCGGGCATTGAGTAGATTTGACTTGCTGTCTGGAAGTTTAATTTATTAACGTTTACCTTAGTCGAGGCAAATGAATACCCTATCCATCCCGAAATGTCATCCGAGAAATATTTCAGGAATATTTCCAAACCCATTGCACTGCCTTTTTGTGCTTTGCCGTATATGGAATTTATAAGAGGAGTCTCACTCATAAACGGCTGCTCAAGAGAGGTGTAATCTTTATAGTAAATATCTGTCTTAAGAAAAAGATTTTTGTCCAGGTTCAGGTCACATCCGGCAATATAATGGATCGAAGTCTGGTAGTCTGGCTTTCCAGATAAGAAATACTTTGCTGAATTGCGTGTCAGATCAAGACTCCCGGCATCCGGAGACTGGCTAAACAATCCGGCTGAAAGTCTTATTAAAATATCGGGAGTGATATTCCAGTTTAATAATGCTCTTGGACTTAGACTTAAAGAGCCAATAATGGAATTATAATCAAGCCGCAGGCCGGATTCTAATGATATGACTCCGGATATCCTGTTCCTGCTGGAAATGAATAGGTGTGACTTTAGTCCTTTCTGAATATTATTTTCACTATTAAATAGTTGATCATTTTCAATAGGTTCTGATGTTATATCCCCCTGGTCAAATATTATCCTGTAAGCGGAATTTATATTATCAGTTCTATAATAAGATTCAAACTGTTTATTAAAATTCAAATGTTGAATGCCGCTGCCAATGGATATTAACCAGCTGTCTGACAACTGTAGCTCAGATGAGGCTTTATATCCGTAATCATCTGAATTAAGGTCAAGGGAGTAACTGCTTGAAGCATACTTCTCTGAAATATTTTTTGGATTATAGTCATAATAGAGCACCTGATTAATAATGCACCTGGGAGAAGCTATCCACTTCCAGTTTATCCAGTTATAAAGGTTCTTATATTCAGACTGATTTACATCCGTAGTAATTACTTCCTGTCCATTTATGAGCGACGTCGTGCTTTGAAGATGCTCACGCATCTTATCATAGCCGTAAAGTGAAGATATGCTTATCTGATGAGAGTTTTTAATTTTAAGCGTTACTTTGGCATAAGTATCATAGTATGATACGTCATAAGGGAAGCTGGATCCTGTTAGTTTCATAGAAAGATCAATATTGCCATGTCTGCCGGTTAGGATATAGCCAATTGAAAAATCATCATTTAACCTGCTGAAGCCCTTGAGTGAAAATTGCTTGGTTATAAAATCCAGTCCTGCTCCGGCACTTAAACTACCATTAAGCTCATCTGAATAATTATTCTTAAATGGATCTTTAGTGTACATAACCAGTACACCCGACATTTTATCCCCGTGGTTGACAGCAAACCCTCCAAGTGAGAGGTCCATCTTTTCTATTGATCTGTAGCTTATAAGGCTGTTAACTGGTCCGAATGGAAACTGCTCGAAGTGAAATGGGCTGCTGATCGCATGATCATCCAGTTCGACTAAAAGTTCATTCTGAAGGCCTCCTCTTACGAAGAAATTTGCGTCATAACCATTCGAAATAACTCCCGGTATAGCTGAAATGCTCTTCATTGCGTCATCTGAAGGGCTTGCCATATGTTCAATCTGGAAGCCTGAAAGCTGTGTACTGCCAAAACCATAGCCACTGCTTTGTATATCTACTGCTTTTGTTTCTACTGGTTCAGCCTCCAGTTTTATAAGGATGTCATTTTTTGAGGAATCAACTACAAGATTGGCAATTACTTTTTTCTTATAACCTATTAAGCTTACTTCAATGGTATATGGCCCTTTTTTTATTCCTGATAGCTCGAACTCACCTGACTCATTTGTAAAGGTTTGAATATGTTGGCCAATAACAGTAAGCCTGACGTTATCAACTCCATGTGAAGACTCAGCATCTACTACTTTACCGGAAATAGTGTACTCACTGTTCAAATTCTGGCCACTGCTTTTATTAAATGTGAGTAGCAATAGTAAAGTAACAGGGATTATCAAACTGCTACGAACCAGTTTAAGTAGTGATGGAATAATCAATATTGTAGTCCAATAGATTGTTAAGAGAATTTCATAAAATATATTGTACCGGCTATTTTACTGGGGACCTCTTCCGCTTCTGCCATCGGCTGTGACATTTTCCAGCGGTAATGTAAATCCTTAATTTGCGGTTTCAGTTTTTGGAAATACTATAATCTTAATTCTTTCCTTATTTTTTATAATTTTTATTTTGGGTGCTTTAAGCTCAAATTCTTTTGTTGAAACTACGGCATTATAAAAAATATCTGTTCCATTTTTTTCTGAATAGGTCACCTTATATTCACTACCATTACCCGGAGGAAATTTAGAGATTATCTTTATAAAGTTATTCAGTGGAAATATAACAGGCAGACTGTCACATTTTAGTTCAAAATTATTAACCGAATATTTTCCAATTCCATTTGGATATATTCTCATCCTCCCAACCTGAAATAATTCACTAACAATCTCCGGATAATTAAA
>JBLMZM010000325.1:0-5633 GCA_050258815.1 Ignavibacteriales bacterium | reverse complement strand
GTGCTGGTGGAGACGGGATTCCTCTCAAACAGAAAAGACGCCGAATACTTAAATAGCAAACAGGGGCAGGGCAATATAGCTGAATCGATTTATAAAGCCATAAAGTCTTTCAAGTCGGATTACGACAAAGTAATCCAGGCGGGATTGTAAGACCTTAAAAAAATTTTACTTGTTTTAGCTTACTATCCTCAAAAATCATTTGTTGAAGGGATAAACCGAATTAGGGGTCTCCTATGATTGAAATAGGTATTAATAGAAGATATAATATTGAAAGATTACAAAAATATCTCAATTACGAGTTGTCAAGTTCGTTTATTGTCGTATTATATTTCTTAACTGACCTTGCGATGATTTTGATGGCTATCGCCGCCCTCCTGTTTACACCACTGCTATTAAAGACACTTTTCGAGGAAAGAAAATTTGGATGGATTACTTTTTTTCTTATAGTTGTAGTAATACCCGCTGTATTGATTTTTACTTGGGATATTAATCCCCAATACAAAGTTATTTTACAGGCAATACCACTTGCTCTTTTCTACTTTTACTGTTTTATCTTAAAAATGGTCATTGGCGATTGGTAACATTTTTAGGATATCGGCTTTCGAATAATTTTAAATGTAGCCTGAAATCCAACAATTTTGACAGTGACTTAAAATCCCACTCTTTCCGCTTAAGAAAGAATATAGCCCGGGAACATATTTAGTCACGTTTTCGGGCTTTTTCGTATAGCACCCATCACATATGTCCTCTGCTACTTCATATATAAATTTTGTATATTCAAAGTAAAATAATGCGGGATTTATGAATACCTTGATTGAAACTGACTATCAGCACGCCCTTAACGTAAAGGCAAGGCTGAAGGAGAAATTCGGCGATCTGATATATCAGATGTACTGCTATGGTTCAAGAGGAACTCATCATATAATAAGTTTTCTACTTGTTAAAACTTTTTAATTGTCTCCAGAAAATCTTTCAGCGTTACATTCAGCGTTTTGAGGTTTGTCTTAATATGGAGGAGAGGAATATCTCCTTTTGCTCTGAAAATAATCGGTCTCTTTAACCCCGGTTTCGTATAAACAACGTGGTCCCCGCTGGTTCTTTTATAAGAGCATCTAATGTATTCAAGATACTTGCGGAAATCCTTATTGGTGACGGAGTCTTTTTCCCCCATGATGAGTTCCTAAACGGGTATTTTTATCGGCTTTCTTTCGGTTTTAATGAATCTGGATGCCTGCGGGAGCTTTTTACTGGATTTAATTGAATTCCTGTTAAAAACCGGGGGAGTATACCGGGTTACAGGCTTTTTCTGTAGCTTCCACCCTAAATCGAGCAGTACATCCGTAAGTGTGTGCGCTTCTGTTGTTTCTTCAAGAAAAATACGCAGTACCTGCCCGAAATCTTCCTGTGCCTCTTCCATCGTGGGTCCATAGGCTGAAAGTTCAAGTGCAGGCGCATAGGCAACGTAAAAGTCGCCTTTTTTTATCATAAATATCTGTACATCTACCTGTATATTTTTCATCGTATATTATCACTCTTGGATATTATTTACGGCTATTAATTACTACAAATGTAATAATTACAGCAGGCCTAATCAAGACAATTGATTAAATGACACCAGCCACGGGCAGGGCTTCCGACAACAGGAACATTGTGCAAAACCCCCCAATCCAGCAAAAAATAACTATTTTTCACAAGAATTTTCCGAAAACAACTCTCGTCACCATATATATGTATATAGATCCTTTTATTTTTGATATGAGTTTTACAAACCATACGTGGCACTATACTTATTGAAACAATTTTAATCCTGGGAGAAATATTATGAAACTTCTAACTCTTTTCCTTTTAACCGCTGTACTTATGGTAAGTTCAATCAATAATGTCTCAGTAGCTCAGGTTAATGATTCCACAGAGGTAAAGACAAACTTACCTCAGAATACTTTCTGTTTCTATTTCATCAACGGTTATGCCCTTGCCTATAAGTTCTATAATTCGGGGAACTCCAACCTCAGGCTTCGCATCGATCTTTCAAGTTCGTATTCAGATATGAAAAGTGACCGGAATGAGAAAAACAGTTCCTCACAGGACATGCGGACCGTTGAGAATAATAACTCTAACAGCTTAAATAACATTACAGCAGAATTTGCTTACTCTTATAACTTCTACAGATCCCATCTTGGCCAGGCCTATGCAGGTGCGGGACCTTTTATATCATATAACAGAAACAAACAGGTGGTTTCAAACAAGGATAGTTATACTTCCAACATTAATCAGACGAACACAAACCTTACCTATGGCTTTTCAGCAGGCCTTTCAGCATTCATCGGCCTGGAAGCTTTCTTAAACCAGAGCCTCCGTGTTTTTGCCGAGACGCAGCTTACTGGCGGAAAAAACTGGAGCAAATCAGAATATGTTTATGAATACGTAGCGCAATCGGACTCTTCCAGGGGCGGATCATCCACTACAGTAACTTCCGGCAACTGGTTTTATAATTTAACTTCCGTAAGGATTGGTCTTGGAATAAGTATTTAATCAACTTGTTTCTGATTTTAATGGAATTCATTACTTTTACCATGACATAAGTTAATGTTTTACTAAGGATGAAAATTAACTTCTGTAATCATGCAATATATATGCAGGAAATATTGTTCAATTATACATCCGGGGCCTAAATGAAAATAATTGTACTCCTCCATGTGTGCTTGATACTATTGTCAGTAAATTTCTATCCGCAAAATATTCTTAACCGGCAGAAGCTTCCATATGCAGGCATCAATCCTTTAAGAAATGAAAAAAATCTATACCCCTCACCCGAGGAGGAAGATCATCTGCCCCCGATTATGCCCCATCTGATGCGGCTTGATAAAAACAGGGACGTTTTTAAGTTAAACAGAGTTGTTTTCAACCCGGTGCTTGTTGTTATGGATTCAATCCGCAGGGAAAACTATACCTATTATGATAATGGTGACTTAAAGCTTCGTACTTCTCAGGAATTGAAAAACGGCGTATGGGAAACCCGGCACAAGATAACTGTAACATATGATGATAACGGCAGAGTCCGTAAATCATTTTCTGAACTATGGCAAAGTGCCGGCGTAGTATCTGCCAGTTCCAGAATTGATACTTTAGATGACAAGGGGAATGTGCTTTCCTCTGTTTCTATTGAAAATGACGAAATACTTTCAAGAGATGTTAATACTTATAATGATGATGGTAAAATCCTTACAATGCTTTACCAGCAGTTCCAGAAAGGCCTGCTTTTGAGCGCTGATAGAACAACTTATACATTTTCTGAAAAGGGCGAAATACTTAATACACTCGTTGAGAAATGGACTAATAACGCCTGGGTAAATGTGCGCAAATATACCAGCACTTATGACGCCATGGGAAATGAGATTACCAGACTTATGGAAGATTGGAAAAACGGAACCTGGGTGACTTCTTTCAGAGGAACTAGTACGTATGATGACAAGGGAAATCCGCTTTCCTATATCTCCGAGTTCTGGATGAATGGTGCAGTCACCTCTACTGTAAGAGGATCCTGGATAAACAGTAATAATGGAAATACGAGGAGCCTTCTTGTAGAAACTCTGGTTAACGGAATCTGGGTAAATCTCAACAGAACAACTTATACTTATGACAGCGATAAAAATAATACGTCTTATGTTTATGAAAAATGGACAGATGGCAGCTGGATAAACAGCAACAGACACACTTACATTTATGAGAATGGGAAATTGTTAAGCGATGTTGCTGAAGAATGGTACAATGACGCCTGGCTGAAAACTTTTAAGCAGGATTATAAATATGACAATTATGGAAATGCAGTAAAAGGTGAATCTTTCAAATGGGCGCTAGAAGGGGAGACCTGGGTCCCGTATGCTGGTCAGATGTTGCTTTATTATGACGAAGGGAAAGCCTTTTTATTCCTGAATAATGCAGTTGTCGAAGTGCAATACGGCCAGTTTACAGGTGTTGAAAGGATCAATACTGCTCCAAGTGGGTTTAGTCTTCTGCAGAACTATCCTAATCCCTTTAACCCGACAACAACTATAGGCTATTCAATCCCGAAGCAGTCCTTTGTGGAATTGAAGATCTATGATATGCTCGGCCGTGAAGTATCAACACTTGTCAAAAAAGAGCAGAGTGCAGGAGATTATAAAGTTCAGTTTGATGGTTCTTCTCTTCCCAGTGGAATGTACATTTATTCCATTCAGGCAGGAGAGTTCAGAAGTTCAAAGAAACTCCTATTGATTAAATAACTTCAGGTAATATTTAATTCATAGCCCTTGAAGATTTATTCTTTAAGGGCTTTTTCCATTTTGACACTTCCCTGCACAATTTTGTGTGCTGCTGTTCAATGAGGCCCGTTTGAAAATTCTCCCCATTTTTCTATTTTCCCTCATCATTTTTTCCGAAAACAATCTTCCGAAATTAACAAAGGTAAGATTAATGAAACTTAGGCCTTTTAAATTAGCTTTTCTCGTATTTATATCAATCATTGCATTTAACTGCAAAAGTTCCACTGAACCCGAGGACAAAAAAGCAGTACCCGATTCCACATCCCAGAATTTCACCTTTGAGGTTAAACGCTTCGGAGGCACTAGTATTTCATCCTGTATTTTTTATGACGTGTGGATATTTAATGAGAATGATATATGGACATGTGGAGATGTGCCTACAGGCGATAGTCTGGACGGTAATCTAATGCACTGGAATGGTAGATATTGGAAAGGAATTAGAAACAGCTATGCTGAGGTTTATTCCATATGGCACGACGGCACAAGGTTTTACCTGGCAAATGGAGGCGTAGCAAAGGTTGAGAATGAGAAATATGAACTGGTCACGAGCTATAAAGGAGGAACTTTTACTCAGGGGCAGAGAGTAACCCAGCTTTGGATCGGCTCTCCTGAGAACATCTGGGGCATAGGCCCTTGGGGGACAATAGTACACTTCAATGGCAAAGAATGGGAAAAGCTGGATTTTGACACTCAGTGGCATTTCTACAGCATCACGGGTTCTAAGATTACAGGAGTGTCATATGCCCTGGCATTAAACAGCCAGTATCAGACAAGTATAGTAAAGCTTCAGAATTCAGCGGCTGAAGTAATCTACACGAGTCAGTCACAGAATACAGAATTCAACGGCTGGACACTCACGCTTGCAAATGAGAAGGAGCTTTTCATTGGAAACGGCCCTATATGGAAATTCAATATTGAAACAAAGGCAAAGCAGGTCATTTTTACCCCTACATCTGGCACCTCCATTGGGGCTTCCTTTGCAGTAAGTCCAATAGACATATACTTCTATGGAATAAATTGGACAACTGACGTAATGATTCACTACAACGGGAAGAGATTCAAGGAGTTTGCTCTTCCTTCCCATAGTGATATTACAGGAGGAATTAAGGCAACATCAAACATTGCCGCAGCAGTAAGTTTTGCGGGCAATCAGGCCCAAATAATCACAATTAAAAGGAGATGAAAGAAAATCAGAGAGCAGCCATAAATAATACTCACTGATTTATGGGAAAATTGACTCATTTGAAAGAATAAAGTCCGGGTCAAATTTTATAGCTGATCCTGGGGGTTTTTATGCAAATATGATTATCCCTGCCAATTGACTCCCTCAGT
>JBLMZM010000324.1:0-6228 GCA_050258815.1 Ignavibacteriales bacterium | reverse complement strand
GACAACTCCCGTATCATTTGAAAATATTCTTACAAGCGGCTCACTGAAAAGATAATAAATAACTGCAACCCCAATAAGAAATATCATTGTCCACAGGCCCGCAATCCATACTGCGCGTTCGGCCCTCTCGGGCTTGTGTGCCCCCAGGTTCTGCCCGACCAGCGTGGCTACTGCATTGGACATTCCTGAGGCAGGCATCATTGTAAACATCATTATCCTAAGTGCAATTGTTGCCCCTGCAACTGCCTGACTGCCGAACTCTGCAATAATGCGCATTATGAAGATCCATGATGTCATGGCAACTACCATCTGACCTATTCCGCCTAAGGAAGTGCGGATTATCCTGGAAATAATTTCCCAGTTAAGCTTTATATAAGACCTGAGTACTTTAATGTGTTTGCCATCATGAAACAGAAGCCAAAGCTGTGCAATTACGCCGATTGCCCTGCCTGTAGTAGTTGCAATTGCCGCGCCCTGGATTCCCAGTTGGGGAAAAGGACCAAGTCCTAAGATCAGAGCCGGATCCAGTAAGATATTGATCCCGTTTGCAAGCCATAGTACCCTCATTGCAATTGCCGCATCGCCGGCCCCCCTGAAAATTGCATTAATCATAAAGAGGAGCATGATAACTGCATTTCCTCCCATCATCACCTGTGTAAAACGGTAGCCATATTCCAGGACCCATCTGTCAGCACCCATAAGCAGAAGCAGATCTTTTGCATAGAAAACACCAGCAAAGGCAAAGGGGATTGATGCTATGACTGCAATAAATATTGCCTGAACGGCAGTCATTCCGGCCTTCTCTTTATTCTTTTCTCCGATACGCCTTGCAACGATAGCCGTTACGGCAGTGGACAACCCAATAGCAACCGAGTACAAAAGGAATAAATATGTTTCCGTAAGACCTATGGTTGCTACTGCAGAGGGGCCAAGTGAACTTACAAAATAGATATCAACAACAGCAAAGGCGGATTCCATTATGAGTTCCAGGATCATCGGAACGGCAAGCAGAAAGATTGCCCTGCTTAAGGGAATCTGTGTATAATCAGCCTCACTTCCCCTTACAGCATTTTTCAGTTCAGTCCACACAGACCTTTTTGACGATTCTGCAGAAGAGCTGTTTTTTACGGGTATTTCGAATTTATCTCCTTCTCTCACGCAAATGTCCTTTCTGTGATATACAACTTAATTCCTAATAATATAACAGTATAATATGATTCAGGAGAGGCATAAAAGCGGCAATTTTTTGGAGCAATTGCTGCAAGTTCCAAATGCAAAAGGGGGCTTGTTTCCGGTGATTGAATTATAAATCCTTTTCCTGGGAAATTGTGCCGTGCGGCACTGCAGACCCTTTGTTGACCAGGCACATTCCTTTTTGTAAGCAGAAGTTTTATGGTTCAGTATGGAAAGCTGTGCAATATGCTTTACTGCGCCCGGGTATGTAATAATATGCGAACCTATGCTGAATTTCAAAGCACGATGAGATTATTACTAACAATAGATTCTATGAAGCCATGAACAGAAAAGATGCTGAACTACTGCTGAAGAAAAAGTTTGGATATGAAAAATTTTACGACAAACAATGGGAAACTATTGAAAAAGTACTGAATGGTGAAAGAGTACTTTTAATTGAAAAAACAGGATTTGGAAAATCTTTATGTTTTCAGTTTCCTGCAATTATCTTTCCTGATACTACAGTGATCTTTTCACCTTTGATCGCTCTGATGCGTGACCAGGTAAAGAAACTCAATAATATAGGCATTTCCGCCAGATGCATTAATAGCGAACAGGACTCCGGAGAAAACCGCAGGATTATGGCTGAGGCAAGGTCCGGAAAGGTAAAGATACTTTATATTGCACCGGAAAGGCAGGAAGATGAAGATTGGATTGAAGTTACAGTGCAATTGAACCTTTCAATGATAGTTATTGATGAAGCGCATTGCATTTCTGAATGGGGGCATGACTTTAGACCATCTTTTAAGAGAATTATTAATCTTGTAAAACTTTTGCCTAAAAAATTCCCTGTTCTGGCTACTACAGCTACCGCCACTAAAAGAGTGGAGAAGGATGTTGCAGAACAAATTGGAGGGAATATTACTATTCTGAGGGGGCATTTAATGCGTCCGAATTTCAGGCTTTATGTCATAACAGTAAATTCTGACGATGAAAAGATGGCCTGGCTGGGTGAGTATCTCTGCAGGATGCCGGGATCAGGAATTATATATTCAGGTACAAGAATAGATACAGAAGTATATGCAAAGTGGCTAGAGTATCTTAATATCCCTTCGACAAATTATAATGCCGGCCTGGATTCAGGTACAAGAATCGAAATAGAAAACGGCTTAATGACAAACAAATGGAAGTGTATAGTTGCAACTAATGCACTGGGAATGGGAATTGATAAGCCGGATATAAGATTTATTATTCATACACAAATACCCCAGTCTCCTATCCACTACTATCAGGAAATAGGCAGAGCAGGCAGGGATAATAAACCTGCTTTTATTATTCTGTTTTACGGTCCGGATGACAGGAGCCTGCCCGAAGCTTTTATTGAAGGAAGCAGGCCTCCGGTTTATAAATATGAAAGAGTAATATCTGCTGTAAGACATGAATTGCTTGGTGAATACGAAATTATGAAGCAAATAAACCTTAGACGAAATCAGTTTAGAGTTATCAAGGCAGATCTGATAGATCAGGGGATAATAAGAGAGGTGCGGTTTGGAAAAAGCAGAAAGTTTGAATATGTTACAAATGCACCGGCTTTGAATACAAAGATATTTGAAGAACTCCGGGAAGCAAAAAGAATTGATCTGGAAAAAATGGTGGAATATGTCGGTATTAAAAGCTCAAGGATGCAGTATCTGTGTGATTACCTGGGCGATTTGTCGAAGTGTAATTTTACTAATTGCGATAATACAGGCCTTCACAAACTTACCGCAAATTTAAGTCCTGCATGGAATGAAAAGCTTAACCAATTCAGAGAAAATTATTTCCCTGAGCTTTTAGTGGAGTCAAAAGGATCAAATTTAGTAAATGGAATAGCAGCTTCATATTATGGATTTTCTAACGTGGGAAGCGCCATTCACAGGTCCAAATATGAGAACGGGGGTGACTTCCCTGATTTTCTGCTGAAACTTACATTAAAAGCTTATAATAAAAGATTCGGCAAAGATCACTTCGATTTTATTCTTTTTGTCCCGCCTACAAAGTCGGGAAACCTGGTGAAAAACTTTGCCACAAAGATTTCACAGATGCTTAATATTCCTTTATCGGAGGATCTGGTTAAAGTTAAAACAACCCGGGAGCAGAAGATATTTGAGAACCATTTACTTAAGGAGAATAACATAAAAAATGCATTCAGAATAAATAATCCAGACTGTATTGAGGGTAAAAGTATTCTGCTTATTGACGATATTTGTGACAGCGGCGCAACTATCAGGGAAATAGGAAAGCTGCTTACCGGATGCGGAGCAGGTAAAATAGCTCCTCTTGTAATTGCCAGGACAGTCGGGGGTGATTTAAAATAATTAGTGTTTTATATTTGTCAGTATAATTATTATCAAAAGAATTTATTAATAGGATAATCTTATGGTCAGAGCAGAAGAGAATGCTTACTGGATATCTCTTGCGCATATACCCAAATGGGGAAGTGCCAAAATAAATAATCTGATTATAAAAATTTATCATGAAAATAAAATAACTATCGATGAATTCTTCCACTTGTCTGAAGAGGAATGGAAAAATATATATGGCCTTAGTGATAATGATGTTACGGATCTTCTTAAGGCAAAGCCGGGTCTGCCAAATAATGCTTTCCTGGCTGAAGACCTTCTGAACCAGGGATTTAGTTTGATCCCGATCATATCACCTGACTATTCATCCATACTCAAAAGTAATCTGAAATCTACTTATTCTCCGCCACTGCTTTATGTAAAGGGAGATAAGCAGATGTTTCAGGAAAAGTCAGTTGCTATTGTCGGCTCCAGAAATGCCGCGGAAATATCGCTGAAATTTACTGACTGCATTGCCCAAATGGTGACAAACGAATTTAAGGTAGTGGTAAGCGGATTTGCAAAAGGCGTTGACAAACAGGCTCTGGATTCCGCATTGAAATATAACGGAAGAAGTATTATAGTATTACCTCAAGGTATAATGACTTTCGGTTCCGGTTTTAAAACATACTATAAACAGATAGTTGAGGGTAATGTGCTTGTTTTAAGTACATTCTACCCTAAAGCTCCCTGGAGGCCTGAACTTGCAATGGCGCGTAATCCGATCATCTATGGACTGGCGAATGAGATTTATGTGGCGGAGTCATCAGAAAAGGGAGGCACATGGTCGGGAGTAATTGACGGCCTGAGGAAAAAAAGAATAATTTATGTCAGGAAACCTTTAGCCACAGAACAAATTGCAAACAATATTCTTATTCAGAAAGGTGCCATCCCTGTTGAATTTACAAATAATAAGATTGGAATAGTCCATATTGAAATGGCAATGGAACTGCATGAAGGAAGTAAAGCTGTAGTTATTCCCGGGGAGGAACCGATTGAAGAAAAGATCCGGGAAATATTAAAAGATTCCAGGCTTCCGGCAGAGGAAATACTGGAAAAGCTTAATAATGATTGGTCTATAAAAAAATTATTCAAAGTTTTGCATTCTTTCGATTTCATTGAGATAACAAAGAAGAAGGGTAAAAGTTATTTTAATATAAGAGCTGATTCAGATACGGAACAGCTTGAACTGACTCTTTAAAGGGCAAAAGAGAAATGATAATATTATGCAAATAAATCCAGGAGTGAAGAAATGATACAGGATACAATTGCTAAACTTGAAGAGAAGATAAGAACTAACAGCTCACTGAGCGAAGAAAACAGGGCTGAACTGCTTTACCTGCTCTCACAGCTGAATCCGCAGATTACGGAACTCTCCAGGACCCATACTGAACACGCGGAAAGTATTGCAGGCTCAATTGAACGCTCGGCCTACGAGGCGATGCAGGAGGAGAGAAATCCGGGCACTCTGAAATCGGAAATTGATACGCTCTCGGATTCGGTAAAGGATTTTGAAGTCTCACACCCGAAACTGGTTGAAACGGTTAATTATATCGCGAATGTTCTGGCAAATATGGGAATTTAACCATTCAAATATATCTCTGACTGACAAAGATTTAGATTTTGTCTGCGACTAATGCTAAATTTACGGATGAAATAATGGTTTATTTAATGCTGTTTCGTCCCTGATAAGTATCTGCATATCACTCAACAAGGAGTTATTATGGCAGCTTTAGCACACCTGGGAGTTGGCCTTGCAGCCAAAAGGATAAATACTAAAATCCCTTTATACATCCTGATCCTTTCTGCATGGGCCGGTGATATTATCTGGACTATGTTCTTTCTGCTTGGGGTGGAAAGTTATCCTTCCTCCGGCAAAGCGGCACCAAGCCCATGGTCACATGGCCTTTTTATGAATATAATCTGGGCGCTTGCTGCAGCCGCAATTACCTGGCTCATTAGCCGCCGGAAGGGCGTTAGTGTTTTTATCGGGCTGCTGGTATTCAGCCACTGGGCCATCGATCTCCTTACTCATCCGATGCGCGCTGTGATGCCTGATGACCCACCGCTTCCGCTGTTCTTCGAGGGATCCGCATCTGCCGGCCTCGGTCTTTACAGTACCCAGTTGGGCGTAAATTTGGGCGAATACGGATCTCTTGCTGTCGGAATTATTTTTTACGCCCTGGCTTTAAGGAAAATTAAGCGGGAGAATTTAAGGGGAAACTCCTAATCGAAATAGGGCAGAGCTCAGTCCGCTAATAAAAAAGCCTTGCAAAATAAATATTTACAAGGCTTTTTTTCTGGTTTTATTCCATCGAATCTCCAGCGCTTTGAATCTGCACCGGCTGGAATTTCTGCCTTTGGGTCGCCGGTATTGAAACTCCTTTGCTAGGCCATCTCTTCACTGATTATTTCATGCCGGTGCTTTGTTTTATTTTTCAGCTCTGCGCGGCATTCCGGGCAGTACTGCCATTCGGGCTGTACGGGGTACTGGCACTGCTGGCAGAAATTGTTTGACAGGTCAAAGCCGCAATGCGGGCAGTAGGCCCTCGTTCCGTTCAGTTCGCCTTTGCATTCAGGACATGTGGATGACTTTAGTGTATCGGGTCTTGTTATAAGATAAACCGTAAGTCCGAAGAACAATGAAATTAAAGAAAGGAATGCCCAGATTCCC
>JBLMZM010000323.1:0-11502 GCA_050258815.1 Ignavibacteriales bacterium | reverse complement strand
CAGGTATTTCTTCCTCTTCTGCCAGTATCTGTTTGCGCGAGAGCATTGTTTCATCCTTCAGAACCTGTTCAATTAACGCCTGCCTGAAAGCTTCAGCTGGATCAATTGCGGCTTCTTCAGTTTTGAAAGGAGCTTCCGGAAAAGCTTCTTCACCTGTTGACCCATACCCGGACTGTGTTTCAGCCGGCTCACTTTCGACGGCTTCGGGAATTGATGTATCATCCTGGGCTGCTGAGGTTTCTTCCACGGGCATCCATGTGCCGTTTGCAGCGGCATCAGCTTCTTCAATGGGACTCACATACTGCTGGATTTCAACCATTTCATCTACAATCTCAACTTCCTGGAGTGTTTTGAATATGTCAGCATCATTACCGGCAACTTCTTCTGCTGGTGTATCAGATTCATTGGATACTGCCTTAGTTGCCTCTGAAGTTTCTTTTTCTGTTATCTCAGAAGCAACCTCAGAAGTTTCAATTTCTTTGGCAATTTCATTTATTATCTTCTCATCTTCCTTAATATCCTGCACTTCCTTTTTAACGAAAACATCCAGTGATTTAATTTCTTTTTCCAGTTTTCTGAGTTTAAGAATATTTATCATACTATCACTTTTCCTGATCTTGTTTTATTAATGATATTAAACCTGTATGGTTTCTTCTACATCTTCGGAAATTTCAGCCCTGTCCTCAAAATAAAGTATGGACCTTGCTGCAGATTTTACGTCCTCTGAATCCACTACGTTTTTTTCCTGTGTCATGGCTTCCATCATTGAAAACGCGGCCAGATGATTAACCGGTCTGGGATATCCACCCGTAATAGTAAACAACGCGTTTATTGCCTCTTTAGTGAAAACTTCCCCTTCTGCTAAGCCGGCAATTTTAAGCCTGTGCTTTAAATACTCTCCGATCTCGTCTATTGTAAGAGGATTTAACGTAATGGTAAAACGAACCCTCTGCAAAAATGCCCTGTAGGTTTTCCTCTTGAGCTTTTTTATAAGTTCCGGCTGCCCAATAAGAATTATTGATACAAGATTCTGGTCATCTGTCTGATAGTTACTCAGCAGGCGCAGCTCCTCAAAGGTCTTTGTGCTGGGAATAACCTGCGCTTCATCAATTATAACGACAGGATATTTATTTTCCAGATAAAGATTTACAAACCCTTCCTGCAGTACTCTTACCAGTTCTGATTTCGCATGGGGCGCCTTCTCATCAAACAGCTGTCCGTATATTTCACGCAGAAGCTGCGTCGGAGAGAGCGTGGGATTAATAACCCAGGCAACTTTATATTTATCCTCCGGGAGTGAATCAACCAGATAACGTGAAAGAACCGTTTTACCAGAACCCACCTCGCCGGTAATCATTCCGAATTCATGCTGCTCAATTGCCATTTTCATCCATTCAATGGCCGATGCATGAGGAGTACTCATGTATAGAAACTTAGGATCCGGTGTAATTCCAAAGGGATTAGTTTTGAGATTAAAATATTCCCAATACATTCCATCCTCACTTTAACTTATTTTCCAATTTTTAGGTCTTAGAATTATATTTACGCAAAAATTGCCCGAAAATACTTATTTTTCAGTTGTTACAAATAAATATAATGCTCCGGTTTATAATCGCAAAAAGTAATAAAATGTTAAGAGAAAAAATGGGGTATTGGCATTTAAAATAGGCGCGGAAACCGGAAAACTGCCCGCTGAAGGCAATTTTCCGGATAAATATTCAAAGAAAGTTATTTTATCTGGTCTTCACGAATTCTCACTGCCAAGAAGCAGCCCTGCAGGGAAGTTTTTCAGTATCTCACCCACACTAAGCTTTTCTTTATTAATAATTATCTGGTTGGTAATTACGTTATTCCAGCTCCTGACCCCATCGGCTGGCATTTCGATGAACGTTTCGCTCCATAGTTCATTTCCAACCGGAAGATCCCCCTCCTTAACGAGGCCGGTCATAAACCGCGGAATGACCACAACAGCCCGGTCCTGCCCGTTCCTGCGGGCATAGGAAACTATGTTTTCTTTATTATTCCCCGATACCTGTAACGGAATATATTCACCCTGACAGAATAGATCTTTCCATTCATTTCTGGCCCTGAGTGCCTGAAATATCGTGAACATCTTTATTCTTCCGTCACTGAGCTGAGAAGATATATCCCTTATGTATTTGAGTGTATCGTTCTCACTGTGCTCCTGAATTCCCTTCAGGTACTTCCTCCTCAAGGAAAAATCGACCGGCCGGCGGTTATCCGGATCAACGAGTGAGAGATCCCATAGCTCAGTCCCCTGATACAGATCCGGGACTCCTGGCGAGGTCATTTTCACCAAAACCTGACTTATGGAATTGAGTGCCCCGTAGTGCGCAATTTTCTTCTGGAATGGAATAAAATCTTTCAAAAAGCCGTTTTCATCCGAAAACACCAGAATCTTTTCAATAAATTCCATGTATGCCGATTCATATTCCTCATCCGGTTTAATCCAGGCGGTATGCACTTTAGCTTCCCTTACTGCTTTTACCATGTATTCCTTAATCCTGGCTGCGTAAATTGCATAATCTTCTTCAGTATTCGGGAATGATCCGATCAGTGTCTGATAAAGGAAGTATTCGTCGTTCTTATCCGGTACAATCTCACCATGCAGCTCTTTCTTAAGATGATTATTGAGTTTGCTCCATGTCTTGATCCTGCTTTCCCACTCATCCGGTAATTCCGACAGTACATTGATTCTTGCCCTTACATCTTCACCTCTTTTGGTATCATGTGTGGATGTAGTATTCAGTGTGTGCGGCCACTGAAGGCTCCTCTTCAGATTAAACTCATGGAATTCTTCAACCGGAATCCCGAACCGGCCGGCATTTCCACCCACCTCATTTAATGAAATCAGCCTGTTATATACGTATAAAGCCGTATCCTCAAACCCCTTGGCCATCAGGGGACCGGTCAGCTGCTGGAATTTCATGACAAAATCCAGTGCTTTGTCTTTCTGTTCTTCAGTAAAATGCTCACGGAAGCGCAGCATCAGCAGGTTGAAGATATAATTGTACTCATTAATCAGCCTGGGATTTGCACGGCTAACCTTGTGAAATATCTCCTCAAGGTATTTTCTGTCCCTTTCTGTATAGTAATCCTTGTTTATATAGGTCCGGTAAATGGGGAAATATGTAAATATCTCCTCAAGTGCCCTTTTCAGCCCATGCATCGTAATATCAATTCCGTACCTGTCGCTGCTCGAAACAGCCTCAACTAGGAACGCAAGGCGCTCTACCTCACCTGCCATACGCGTCTGAATGATAAGCCGCTTTTTCTCTGCTACTATCCTCTCATATGGCGTATTAAGTTTGGTGAATTTCTGGTAAATAGAATTAAATTCTTTTTCATTGGCTGATTTGCAGAAGATGCCATTTACATAATTTGTAAATTCATAACCGGTAGTTCCTTCCACAGGCCATTCTGTGGGCAGGTCCTCCCTGAGTTCAAGTATTTTCTCAACAACGAGGTACTGATCCGGTATCCTGTCCCTCAGTTTCTTAAGATATGAAGTGGGGTCATATAATCCGTCGACATGGTCAATTCTCAAACCGTTTACCTGGCCATCTTTTACAAGATTTAATATCAGTGAATGTATCCTGTTGAATACATCCTCATTTTCCATCCTTAGTGAAATAAGCCCGCTGATGTTGAAGAACCTTCTGTAGTTGATCTCTTCATTGGCTACCTTCCAGAAAGCCAGGCGAAAATGCTGTTCGGAAAGCAGCTTCTCCAGAAGGTTAAAACTTTCGGGCACGTCTTTTCTGCCGTTGTAGATCTTCAGACTTTCGTCAATAAATACCTTAATATCCTCATTACCCGTGTAGAGCTCGTAAAGCATGCCCTTTACAAATTTGATCTGAGAGTATCTTTCATCCATTTCTTCTGCCGGAGGAAGTGAACGCAAAATATAAAGTACGGCCAGGTATTTTATTACGTCGGGATGATTTTTACCCAGTTTATTTGTGAGCGCATTTAACCTGAATGAAAGGATATCCACATAAGATTCCATCTTCATAGGAAATCTGTTATCATAATAGTTGACGTAGAAGCCTTCAGAATCATACCTGAGTATCAGTTCCCCGCCTTCAAGCACATCCTGAAAGAACTTGCCGAGAAATGGCGCCAGGATTCGCTGCCTGACACTTGCATGGGGATGATTCCACTCAATGTCGAAGAAATTATAAAACCTGGAGTTTGGCCCGTTTTCCAGCAGGTCCACGATCATCTGATTCTCAGAAGAGTACGCCATATGGTTTGGCACGACATCCTGCAGCCATCCCATATTATAGCTCCTGCATTCCTGAATCAGTTGATCAAAGTCATCAGTAGTGCCCAGCTCCGGATTAAGCTGGTTCGGGTCTACAACGTCATATCCGTGCATGCTGCCCTTTACAGCCTTAAGAATGGGCGAAGCATAGATGTCTTTGATACCTAAGCCTGCGAGGTAGTCAATAATCTCTCTGGCATCATTAAAGCCGAAGGAGGAATTAAACTGCAGTCTGTACGTCGAATCCGGTATGTGCATATTTCACCAGCCAATTGTTTTAAATATAACCTGTTACACAAAAAGCCTGCTGTCCTGCCAGGGGGGGGTAAACATGCTTTTATTTTTTTATTAAAAATGACTTACGCTGTTAAACCAGCTTAATCTGCATCTCGTATTCCAGGCGGTTAAAGTATTCAGTCCATTTTTTTGCATACTGAGTTCCCTTTTTTGCCTTTGCCTTCATTGGCGTCAGGTGCTCTTTCGAGATGAGGAACAGGATGTTCTGGGCTTTCCATAGGTTAAGATCCAGTCCGATACTGTTCAGTATTGACATTGTTTCGGTAATCTCTTCCAGCAGGGCCTGGTCAGTGGGGTTATCAGATAACATCTCCACCAGGCTATTTATTTTGTTGCTGGCTGCAAAGTTCAGCGTTGGTTTGTCAAGCTGGATCTGCCATTTGTAGGCTTCCTGCGAAAGCTTCTTCAACTTTTCCTGATCCACGGGACCTTCACTTTCAAGTATTTTCCTTATATCAGTATTAATAACAAACTCAACAGCAGTAGCAATTGCATTTGGCAGCGGCAGCCTGGCATCTCTTATTGCCTGCATCAGCTGATAATGATTTTCATAAACCTGGCGGAAGTAGAATTCAATCTCAGTCAGGGTTTTTTCCATTATAATGTTATATACTTTTCTGCTTTCATCCTTAAACAGGTGGAACAGTGAATAATTATGCGTACCGAAATGTTTATCCAGCATTAGTATAATATCTGCTATATTAAACCTTTCAAAGGCAGACTTAATTTCCTCACGCATTTTGTTGAAGGATTCCTCACCCAGATAATCGCGCACTCCTCCGTTAAGGTTCTGTTCACCCAGATATACTACTGCAAAGCTTACTGGTGATTCCTCCTGGGTTATATGGGACCGCATATTTAAGCGGCCAATGACCATCTTTTGTTTACCTGCTTCCAGCTTTTCAAATGCTTCTGTTGTTACTTCATAGCAGAATATTCTTGACCTTTCCTCAGGTTCCTCAAACAATGTGGATATGGCGTAATGGGCCGCCACTCTTAACAGGTCAATTATTGCAGGTTTTACATACCACTCGTACGCATTTGCACCGTTCTGGATTTCAGGAATATTGCTGGTGGTCTTCTTAAGGCGCTC
This sequence comes from Ignavibacteriales bacterium, assembly GCA_050258815.1. Taxonomy (GTDB): domain Bacteria; phylum Bacteroidota; class Ignavibacteria; order Ignavibacteriales; family SURF-24; genus JAAXKN01. The sequence continues at coordinate 5,824 of JBLMZM010000323.1, read as the reverse complement.
AACAAATTCAGTTTCCAGGTCGATACCTTCCAGCTCCTTTGCCAGCTGTATCGCCCTTCCGGCATACATTATCACCTGCACGGTCTCAATTCCCGAGATCTCATCAAAGAACCAGCCGCAGCTGGTGAACATGAGCATCGCATGCCGCTCCATTTCCAGCAGTTTCAGGAGTCTTACCTTTTTGTCTTCCGGCAAACCATTAGAGGAAAAAGAGGAGAAAAATTTATTAAGGTTTTCAGAACTCCTGTCCAGTATGACCTGTATATAATCATCACGCAGGTTCCATGGAGCCTCAGTAAAATCGGAAACGCCTTTTTCATAGATTGGCACAAGGCTGTCGCGCAGCCAGTCCAATGCCTCTCTAAGAGGAGCCCGCCATTCCTGCACCCAGCCCGGACGGCCTGAGTTGCATCCGCAATTGCTTCTCCATCTTTCAATCCCGTGAATGCAACTCCAGGAGGTATTTTCAATTATTTCCACTTCATGCGTGGGAGGATATTTTTCCAGGAATTCACCATATATGGTAATCTGAGCCAGATTGTTGGATTCAAAATAATTGAGGCAGTATGCAAGGGCCATATCCCCATGCTTTGAATGATGTCCGTACGTCTCTCCGTCAGTTGCAATATTTGCCAGCTGAGGGGAGTCGTCGTCAGTAAAGGTCCCTGTTAATCTGTTGGCAAGGTTCTCTCCGCTTTTCAACAGGTCGCCAAATGCAAGCTCCTGTGAGATGGGGCCGTCATAAAAGAACAGATTGATTTGCCTTCCGGAGGGGAGTTTGCACACGTATGCCATCTTGGGATCAATAGTTGCATTGCTCACGTCTGTCCAGTTCTCCTCATCCAATGCTTTGACGCGTGCCGCCTGCCTGGGAGCTAGTATGGTAAACTTTATTCCGAACTCGGCCAGTATTTCGAGTGTTTCAATGTCAACTGCCGTTTCAGCCAGCCACATTCCTTCAGGATCTCTTTTGAAACGGTATTTGAAATCTTCAATACCCCATATTACCTGCGTACGTTTGTCCCGCGTGTTAGCCAGCGGCATTATTATATGGTTATACACCTGTGCAATTGCCGAACCGTGCCCGGAAAACTGCTCCCTGCTTTCAATGTCTGCCTGGAGTATGCTCTGATACGTATCCGGAGCATGGATCTGCATCCATGAAAGAAGGGTGGGCCCGAAGTTAAAACTTATTTTAGAATAGTTGTTAACGATATTCAGTACTGTACCGTCACCACCCTGAATCCTGGCAGCAGTATTTGGACTATAGCACTCTGCATTAATCCTTTCATTCCAGTCCCTGTACGGGTACGCCGAGTCCTGTACCTCGATTTCCTCCAGCCAGGGATTTTCCCGTGGCGGCTGATAGAAATGTCCATGTATGCAAACGTATCTGTTCATTTGTTCTTCCTTAATCTAAACAGCACAAAGCTGTATTCATTAATAGTTAAATCCTGCTTTTTATTTATCACTTCCGGCACGGATGACCCCCGGCCCATCCACTCCCTGTCTGATGAATCCATAACCTTCTCCCAGCTGCCTTCCGGAAGGGGGGCAAAAACCGTGGTTTCCATATCATTGAAGTTCATTATGCAGTACAGGTGGTCATCACGTTTCCACCTGTGCATAAACACCACCTTCTCATCCTCCAGACCCGATACTTCAATATCATGTCTCTCGAAATTTTTTAAGACCGGCAATTCATTCCTGAGGCTGATCAGGTTCCTGTAAAATTCCAGCATTACCCCGTGCTTACCCTGTCCTCTATACTCCCAGTGCAGCTTTGAATTCCGGAAAGTCATTTCACTCTGCGGGTCAGGTATTTCACCCTGCCACTGGAACGAACTGAACTCCTCCTTCCGCCCGTTCTGAACTGCCTCAATTAGCACCGGATCAGTGTGGCTTACGAAATATTGAAAAGGAGCCTCCTCAATGTATTCCTCGCCCATGAACAGCATTGGGATATAGGGTGAGAGAAGCATTGTGCCTGCGGCCAGTTTTGCAGCTTCAAACGGTATTATGCTGCCCAGCCTTTCACCAAAAGCCCGGTTTCCAATCTGGTCATGATTCTGTGTACTTACTATGAACTGATACGTTGGCCGTGCAGAGGCATCATTGCCGTGCCGCCTTTTCCTGTATCTGGAATATTTTCCGGAATAAACGAAGCTGCTGCGGAGAGCTTCCACCATATCCTCAGTTTTCCCGAAATCCTGATAATATCCGGTATGCTCACCCGTCAGAAGAGCATGCAGAGCATGATGAAAATCATCGCACCACTGGGCATCACAGCCATAGCCCCCAATTTCAGTGGGGTTTATAATTCTTACGTCGTTCAGGTCGCTTTCCAGTATAAGATAATTTTTCTTCCCTGAAGCTTTGGACAAATGCTTCACCTTCTCTGAGAGCTCCTCCAGAAAATGCTTTGCACTGAAATCATAAATGCTGTGAATAGCATCCAGGCGCAGCGCGTCAATGTGATATGTATTAAGCCAGTAGAGTGCATTCTCGAAAAAATAATTTCTTACTCCATCACTGTATGCCTCGTCATAATTTACAGCATCTCCCCAGGGCGTCTTATACTTGCTTATAAAATAAGGACCGTAAGCGTGCAGGTAATTGCCTGCCGGCCCGAAATGATTGTACACCACATCCAGTATTACTGACATTCCCCTGCTGTGGCACGCATCAACCAGCCTCTTTAATCCATCCGGACCCCCATACGAATTCTGCACGGCATAAGGGTACACACCATCATAACCCCAGTTGCGCTCACCCGGGAACTGGGCTACAGGCATTAGTTCAATTGCTGTAATGCCCAGATTCCTCAGATCATCGAGTCTATTTATTACAGATTCAAAGGTGCCCTGCCCGGTAAATGTACCAACGTGCAATTCATAAATAACAAGGTTTGTTATAGATACTCCATGCCAGTCTTCGTCATTCCACCTGTAGCTGCTATGGTCTACTACTTCTGAGGGGCCGTGTACATCCTGGGGCTGGTAATTTGAAGCCGGATCAGGACGTTCAGTTTCGCCATTTATTCTGAAATAATACAATGTACCGGGAGGTACATTTTCTGCAATTGCCGTCCAATAATGGCTCTTATCTTTTTTCATAGGAACTATTCGTTCCTCACCATTCAAAAGTTTTAATTCAATTTTATCAGACGTGGGCGACCATACGGTAAACTCACACCTGTTATTTCCCAAATATACAGGACCAATTCTCATAAAACTCTCACACTTTCCCCTGTCACATTCTAGACATTTACAACAGGATCTCTCTTATTTTCCGTAATGAAATATTTCGATAAAAATTTTATCCCTTTAATCGGAATCTTGGCCTTGGCCGGATTGTTTTTCAAAGCATAATGCAGCTCATACATCTTTTTTTCCAGCAGATATATCCTCAGCAAATACTCCAGTTCCTTCTTGTCCCCGGGAAGCAGTCCGGCCTGCTTAACGGTTTCATAGTACGACTGCAGAAACACGCTTCCCATCCATAACCACCACTGTTCAGCAAAAGATTCAAGTATTGATATTTCCTCCGAACGTGTAGTCTTATACTGATATAATGCTGTATATGAAGCGTAGTGGAACGACCAGATCATTCCCGCAGCATCCCTCAGGGGGGAGCGCTTCAGCTTTCTCTCACTTACTGCCTGGGCCGAAGGTCCCTCAAAATTTGTAATAACAAAATCCTTTCCGGTAAACAATACCTGTCCCAGGTGATAATCTCCATGAATACGAATCTTCTGCGCAGAAAGTTTATTCTGTAATATCCTGGCTACGTAACTCAGCGTCTGCTGTTCATTTTCCAGCAGCTCTGCAGCTTCACCGCGGAAATCCTCCGGCAGAGACTGCAGGGATCTCCCTAGCAGCCTGTATGTATTTCTTATAAGGCTGCGTACCGACTGGTAGATTGACCTCTGGTACAGCATGGAAAATGGCTCGGGGGCAAAAGCAGGATCTTCTTCCAGCGAATGCAGTGCCAGGTGCATTTCACCCGTTCTAACCCCAAGGAGACTAACCATCTCGGAATAAATCCTTTCTACAATTTCACTGAAAAAGAATGAATGCTTGATCTTGTCAAGATCTTCAAATAATGAGGCAATAACCGGCATCTCCTCCCTTTTATCATTTTTTGCAGCCAGCACGTTGTCAAAGTGATGCTTAACGGCATCAACTATATATCTCCACCCGTCAACCTGATATGCCACATATTCTTTAAGGAGGCCAAGCGTGTATGGCGACTGCCCGCCCGGGAAATACATAATTGCCCCTCCGTATGGGGGAATATTATGGAACTCAGTATTTTCTGTAAGCAGTTTTAATATCTCCACTCCGGGATTAATGCCCTCTTCGAGCCTTCTGTATAACTTGATGATCAGCGCTTCGCCATATGTTATGCTGATGTTTCTTTTATCCAGTCTCTGCAGCTGAGATGAAGTAAAGATCTTGCTCCCGCTGAATATCCGCTTCAGCCTCTTTTCTGCAAAGGACCTGAGCTCACCCGACTCCCCTTTTATATTCCGCCTTCTCATTACCATTTTCAGAAAATCCTGACGGAAATCCTCATCATATATGCCATCATAAAGTACGCAGAACTGATTGTCATTTTTAAGGTATGCAATTATGGCAGAAGGATTGTCCTGCAGAATTCTCCTGGCCTTCTCCTCTGATGCGCAGGCCAGAGGTAAGAGATAATGATCAGGCAGCCGGTCAATATAATTAATATTCACAATCATCAGAAATTCATTGCCTGTGGGATCAGGCACGGATATCAGGTCCATTATCCTGACATCCTGGATATTATTCTCCTGCCCTTCAAACCATTCGCTCTTTCTAATATAATTGAGCAGTGTGATGTCTTCGAAAAGACTTCTGCTGTCACCCTCAAAGATGCTTTTCCAGTTGCCCTGAAAGTTTATTTCCGGCACCTTTTCCTCAGGAGCTCCGGCAACAACAGAAGGCCTTAGTATAAACCAGTAATAATCATATGGATTCAGCGTGAGCATATAGGAACCTTCCTTTATCACCGGGAACTTATTCCTGCTGAAGGCTTCAATTGGAGTATAACCAATATACTTTGAGAGATCAATTTCTGCTACCTGGGAGAATCTTGAAAGATTGGACACTACCATTACTGCTTCATCTTTATAGGTCCTTACAAATGCCAGCACCTTCGGATTACCTGGTGTAAGAAAATCCAGTGTGCCGCGGCCGAATGCCAGATGGTTCTTTCTCACGGCAATTGCTCTCTTCATCCACCAGAGCAGTGATGAAGAGCTTCTTTCCTGCACCTCCACATTTACAGCTTCAAAGTGATATTCCGGATCAATTATAACAGGAAGATATAACCTCTGAGGGTTGGCATCAGAAAATCCCGCATTGCGGTCGGGTCCCCACTGCATGGGAGTCCTTACACCGTTGCGGTCTCCAAGGTAGTAATTATCACCCATGCCAATTTCGTCACCGTAATAAATAATCGGTGTGCCGGGGAAGGAAAACAGGAGTATGTTCAGCAGTTCAATTTTTCTTCTGTTGTTCTCAACTAAAGGAGCAAGACGCCTGCGAATACCCAAATTTATTCTTGCACGGTTATCCTTTGCATAAAACCTGTACATATAGTCGCGTTCTTCATCTGTCACCATTTCCAGCGTTAGTTCATCGTGATTCCGTAAAAACATAGCCCACTGGCAAGATTCAGGTATCTCAGGCGTTTGCTCCAATATATCAATTATCGGAAATCTGTCCTCCATCTGCAGTGCCATAAACAGTCTCGGCATCAGTGGGAAATGAAATGCCATCTGGCATTCATCTCC
>JBLMZM010000322.1:0-20794 GCA_050258815.1 Ignavibacteriales bacterium | reverse complement strand
CAGGGAGGGAAGATAATCATGAAAGATTCGCAGGACAGGAGGGAGTTTCTCAGGGCAACCTGTACGATAGCCGGAACGATGGTAATTGCAAACTTTAATAGTCTCAGGGCGGGAATACCGGGCTCATATTCAAAACAGGATGAAGAAAAGAAGGTGACACTAACTGAAGACCTGATGAGAGAGCATGGAGTTCTGAGAAGAGTCCAGCTAATCTATAACGAAATAACCATGAGGCTGGAAAAAGGTAAGGGTTATCCCACTCAGGCACTGCAGGATTCAGCAGACATAATCCACACATTTATTGAAAATTACCACGAGAAACTGGAAGAAGACTATCTTTTCCCCAGGTTTGAAAAAGCAGGAAAAATGAGCGACCTGGTGAAAGTACTCCGGCAGCAGCATCAATCGGGCAGGAAGCTTACGGATCTTATAAAAAACAGGGCTGGATCCAAGGACAGGAATACTCTCGTTAAAGCCATGGCTGATTTCGTAAGGATGTACAGTCCACACGCGGCAAGGGAAGATACAATTCTTTTTCCGGAATTTCATAATATTGTTTCAGAAAATGAATTCGACTCTTTAGGTGAAGAGTTCGAAAAGAAAGAGAAGCAGTTATTTGGGGAAGACGGTTTTGAGAAGATGGTCAGTAAGGTTGAGGGGATAGAAAAAACACTGGGCATATATGATTTGTCGCAGTTTACGCCGAAAAAATGAGTAAGCTAAAACACGGTTGACCCTGAAATAAAAAAAGCGTCCAAAAAGACGCTTTCAGGGAGCAAAAAAGAATGTCGTATTAAACGCGTGGTTTTGCTTCGTTAACCACGATATTTCTACCGTTTAATTCCGAATTGTTCAATGACTTAATTGCGTCATTAGCTTCGCTCTGGTTTTCCATTTCAACGAAACCAAATCCCTTTGACCTTCCGGTCGCGCGGTCCATGATTACTTTTGCAGAAATAACAGTTCCATACTTCTGGAATGTTTCTTCTAAAGCCTGATCATTAATTGACCAAGGTAATGAACCGATAAATAATTTAGTACTCACGATAGAACCTTATAAATAAAATATAACATTTCCGGTCTAGTTCCGGTATACGCAAGATAAGAAATTTTTTTTGAATATCCTACCTAAAAGTTATGAAATTTTTTTTTGAACCTATTTAAATTGATAAAAATGGTCCGGGAACGCTTTAATAATGGATTAAAGCACGTTTGATGCCATCAAAGCTCCTTTTTGTAACATCTTCTCCTTTTATGCTGGCGGTTTTCAAAAAATTTCCATTGAGCCTGTACTTTGGAATTAATCTCAAGTTCCCGGTTTGTTTCAACCTTCTGAATGCCATTTTTAACAAAAACTTTGTTTATTTCGTGAATCAGTATTGCATTGACTCCCTTATTCTGCATCCCGGGACTGACAGCCGTAAGATACAGGTCCACTCTGTTATTATTTTTCAGTGCTCTCAGGACTCTTACGAAGCCAAAAGGAAATAAGCTGCCCTTATTTTTCTGAAGCGCGGCGGACAGAGAAGGCATTGTAATGCCAAAAGCCACCACCTTTTTGTCTGAATCAAGTACAACCGGGACGTACTCGGGAAGCACGTAACCGAAATACTGTTTAACATACATATTAATCTGTTTATCAGAAAGTTCAACAAAACCGTATAGATCTTTATATGCTTCATTAAGCAGATAAAATATTTCCTTTGCATAAGGAAGCAATTCCTTGGCTTTTTTCACCTTCAGCACAGTGAGGTTGTTTCTCGCCATGGCTATTTCCGCAATTCTTTTCACCTTTTCGTTTACCACTGAGTTCATGGTAACTTCAAATTCAATCCAGTCACTATCTTTCAGATATCCTGCTTTTTCAATGTGGCCGGGATAATATGGATAATTATAAATTGCCCCCAGTGTACTGATTTCATCAAATCCTTCGACCAGTGTGCCTTCACCATCCATATCGGTGAAACCCAACGGACCGTGAATGCATTTCATGCCATTAGACATTGCCCAATTTTCTGCCGCACTTAAAAGTGCCGAGGAAACTTCCTGGTCATCAATAAAATCAAACCATCCAAAGCGTGCGGCTTTGGAATTCCATTTCTCGTTATATTTCCTGTTAATAATGCAGGCAATCCTTCCTGCTATTTTCCCGTCTTTATAAGCAAGCCAGTATTTTGCATCGCAGAAATCAAATGCAGGGTTTTTATCCTTCCTTAAGGAGATAAGCTCTTCCGAACGCATTGGCGGAACCCAGAACCTGTTCTCTTTATAAAGTGTATATTGAAATGAGACAAACTGTTTAAGTTCGCGTAAAGAATTCACTTCTTTAAGCTCAATTTTATGGTCCATATGTTTAGTTAATCCTGTTTAGGCAAATAAAATATTGCGAAAGAGATTCTGTAATGTTTTCTGATAAGCCGCCTGACGACTTAAAAACTGATTCTGAATTAAATTTTCCCCAGCTCTTAACTATTTCAATATAAGCCAGATATGATGCAGGATATTTCCTGTGAGTTAATCATCGTTTCTTATAAATCAAAAAAGCCTAATTAATTAAACTGAAAAAAATACGCCATGAATTTTACAAAATTATGATAAAGTTGCAAGCATATAAGCAGATTATTATCCCCCGTCTGGCTTTTGAAGGCAATTGAATCAGATCTTACCAGAATTTTGTGGATTTAATGTTGCTTTAGGCATTGAGCCGGGTTTTACTTCCCAATACAATTTCCGGGCTTTTTGCCTTCTATATAGTCAGTATTTCCCAGCTTCATTTTATTTGCATATAAAAGGCATCAGCCCGCTACTTTATTTTATGCACTCATAAAGACAATATCCGTTGCAGTGTTTTCAATGAAGATTCTGTCGTGTTCAACAAAAACAATAGTAGGTTTTTCGTTCGAAATAAATTCTTCAAGCTGTTCACGGGAAGAAATATCCAGGTAGTTCAAAGGCTCATCCCAAATGAGGAGTTGTGGAGAAGCCACCAGGGTTCTGCACAGATCAATCTTACGGAGCTGGCCTTTGCTGAAGGTTTCAAGCTGATGATCGAATACTTCACCTTTCATCCCGAGTGCTGACATAATGAAACGAAATGATGTTTCATCAATTTTGTTGTTGTACAGGTGCTCTTTCAGATGGCCATGTATCCAAAGGGGAATCTGGTAAGCTCTTGAAATATTTATGCCGGGTGCAATATAAAGGCTGCCTTCGGACATGGGAATAGTTTTGCTGATTACATTCAGAAGTGTTGTTTTACCGCATCCATTCGGTCCAGTAACTGCGATCCTGTCTCCTTTATTTACATTCATATAGAGTCCGGAGAATATCTCATTGCCCCCGATAGAAACAGCGAGATCGTGGATGGAAATGAGCTGTCCGGGTATTGGCAATGCCGATTTCATGATAATTGAAGACTTCGATTCTTTGTTTTTAAGGAGTTCTTTCTTGCTCAGTATATTATCTTCAATGCGTCTTTCAATTGAAGTTGCGCGTTTCATCAGCTTTGCCGCCTTATGGCTTACGAATCCGCTGTCAGATGCGCTGTTCTTCTCTTTTTCTTTGGCGGAGGACCATTTTCTTCTTTGCTGTGCTGCTTTTTCAAGATCTTTAATTTCGCGCTGCAGGTTTTCATATCTTCTCTGTTCGAATTCTTCTTCAATATCTTTCTGATATTTCCAGGTTGAGTAATTTCCCTGCATAACTGTGGTATCACTTTTATTGATTGATATTACATGATCCGTACAGTTATCGAGCAGATAACGGTCGTGAGAGGCAACGATGAAACCTTTTTTTGAAGAATACAGGTATTCTGTGAGCAGCTCCCTGCCATTATAGTCCAGGTGATCGGTAGGCTCATCCAGCAAAGGGAAGCAGTCTTTTTTGAGGAAGAGCGAAAGGATAAGTGCCCTGGTTTTTTCTCCTCCGCTAAGCGTTTTGAATGGTCTAAAAAGAATATCTGTTTTAAGTCCCATGTTTGCGGCTTCCTTTTCGATTAACGAGTCTATTGTATAACCATCATAATGCATGAAAAGGTCAAGATACCCGGAATATTTATTCAGGCTTTCATCGTCTCCTTTCTCCATAAGGGTATTCATTTCTTTTTCCCAAATGGAGAAGGGGGCAATGCTTTCCCTTATTACCAGTTGTGTAACAGATTCCTCGTTTTGAGGGGTAAAGGGGAAACATTTTACTTCCATCGGGACTTTAAGAGTTCCTGACACGGGTTGAATACTGCCAGCAATCAGTCCAAAAAGAGTAGATTTACCTCTGCCATTATTTCCAATCAGCGCAGTTTTCCAGCTGCCGGAAATTGTCAGCGACAAAGCAGAGAATACATCCTGGTATGGTGAATCATAATGAAAGTACAGTTGGTTTATAGTGATCTGAGACATATAATTATCCTTTCAATATCGGGCGGGCTATGCAGAAGGGGACCTGCTACCGGAAAAGAACAGCAGGGAACACTCCGCAAAAACAGACCGCTACGATGTAAAATTAGTTAATGATTTCCCCGAACCCGGGGATGAAAAAGACCAGGCGTTACAATTGAGAGAATAAGAAACTTATTCGCAATAGTAATCCTGTATTTGAAAGGAAATTAAAATCTCATTTTAGTGGTGTCTGATGAATACTCATTTACGGATATACCGTAAATCCCTTCTGATATATATTAAAAATATAAAAATTATCCCTGTATTTCAATTACAATAGGATGCGATGCAAGAAATTTCCTGAAATGATAAAAATGATGCTCACGGGGGACCGGGTCCTTTAATTCCAGGTACTGAGTCCGCAGCTATAGCATAATGCTCATAATTGCGGACTCTTTCATTTCACCCGGTATTTCTGCATTCCAAGAACTCTTACATAGCCGGATATGGTGACTACCGGTTATTAAATGGTTAAAAATCCTCTGTCCAGGAAATAGGTGAGCCCGAATGATACATAATTATAACTCCCCGTTGAAGAGTATTGAAAAGTGTTTATGTCCCTGTTTTCAGTATATTCCCAGTTGTAGGAGGCTCCAAGTGCCAGTTTGTCCTCAAGGAAATAATTTACTTTAATTGTCAGATTGTTCGATAAAATTTTCCCTTGTAGGGCCGAATTCTGGAACAATAAGCTAAAAGAGTCATTTAATGATGTAACAATTCTATCGGTCAGTTCAAAGTCATATCCCAGTTTTGAGGTCAGCAGGTATTTTTGTTTAACAAGAGGTTTTTCAGTAATATTTGGCCCGCCGCTTAAAGAGAGTCCAAAACTAATCTGGGAATTTAGATCCATCTGATGGCTGTATTCGAGGTAAGCGTTAGCCAGGACATAAAATGCTTCAGGATAAAAATAATTTACATGAGAGTAATATTGATTTACGTAATCAAGCTGCAGATCGATTTCTGTAATGAGCCCCTCGTTTCTTAAAAAACGCAGTTCAAAAGGTATTTCACGCAGATAGGAATTCGCATATTGATTAAGACTGCTAATAGGGAGGACATTATCATTGACGAGGATTTTCTCTATTTCCTGCCAGAAATATTTGTCGGGTCTGTCATGAACCTGTGAATAATAATTCTGTTTTGAGAAATGTTCCGCCAGGTCTTCAATTGTTTTATCGCTCAGGTTATTGTTGAGTAAATTAAGTTGCTTTAGTCTTTCCTGGAACCTGATAGCTGAGACCACCGGCGTAACATTTCTATATTTACCCCAGCCGATTCCAAGGGAGAATAAATATTCCTGACTTTTAGTCCCGGTATATTGTTTGTCCTGGTTAGGAGACTGGGAAACATAGTTATCACCCAGAGTCACCTGGCTGTTAAATCTCGATATATAATAAATATTATCGTGCAAAAAATAATTTCTGTAGGCTGCATCTGCCCGCAGTGTTACTTCAGACGCAATTGTTTTTCTTTCATATTCCGTAAAATTAGGTGATCCCACAGGAGAAACATATTTATAAGAATTTTGGTCCCTGCTATACTGACGCTGATAGGAACCATCGGCCGCAAGATTCAAAGAGAAAGTTCTATCGTCCGATTCTTTTAGTAAATAGAATTGAGGAGATAAAGAATACTGGAAAAGTGTGTTCAGCTTATTCCCGCTTTCGGACGGATAAGAATAAGTTGTTTTGTTTGAAGTAAAATTGAGGCCAGCATTGAGCCGGATTGATCGCAGATCCGTTTCGGGAACCCTGAATTTTGTGAAGAGTGAATTGCTGGCATTGTCCATGCCGTAGTGTTGGGCAAACAGGTTTGCGGAAAATAGAACAAGTAGAAGAACCACAACTGAATGTTTCATTTTTTTCCCCTTGTTATAGTGAAGAGAATTTGTTGTTAATTCAGGATGAAAAAATATGTGGTATATGTCATACTAAAGTGAGAAGCACAATTATTATGCCTGAATAGTTCGAATTAAAACAATCAAAAATTAAATTATTGAACTAAACAGGCCTCATTGTATGTCTACAATAATGGAATATTTTGAAACTTCATGCAGGCAAAACAACAAAAAAGGATAATGAGGGAAGTAGTCAGTCGCACAGGTACTCCATTTATTATGTCATGAAAATAAATGGTAGCAGATATTCGGGAAGCACTCCAGTCTGGTAATAAAATGTTGGTTGACCCAAAATAATAGGTGTGTTGGGAAAAGTCAATATTTAAGCCTAAATTATTTGAGCGGGTTTTCTTAGGGTAAATCCCCGGGCTTCCTTAGAAGTAAAGTTGAGGCAGGTTAAGGCGAATTCCCGCACAAACCTAGCCATAGTTGTTATTCGTGCATTAAATAAATAGAAAACCGGGGCGATAATGAAAGATAAATATTTAATCGTTGGACTGGAAATATAAACTGGCTGGAGTTCTTGTATGATATTGGTACTAGTTGGAATAATGGTTTTTCTAATAAATCTACCTTTTGGGTATTGGCGATCAAAAGTAAAGAAATTTTCGGTTCAGTGGTTCCTGGCTGTTCATATGTCGGTGCCATTTGTTTACACTATCAGGGTATATGCCGGTATAGGCTGGCATCTTGTAACATTCCCTGTTCTGATAGGTTCCTATTTTATGGGACAGTTTATTGGGGCCAGATACATCAGGCTGCAAAGGCCGAACAGTTAGGTAGTTACATCTAAAAATATATTTATAAGGAAACTTAAAGTCCAGGAGCCAGCATAAGCCCCCTGATCAGATGCTGAGAGTTTTAATTTAAATTCATTTAATAGTTTGACATAGGGAGCTTGAAAAAATTACTTAGCACCAGTGATGCCGCTCCCACAGACACTGCAAACTGCTGGTTCTTGCCTGAAACAATCTTAAGCGAATTGCTTGTGACGGCAAGAACATTCATCTGAATAGAGTTCTCAATGGGTTCAAGGATAATATCTTCAAGTTCAGCAATGGTTCCGGTGATGATAAGCGTATCTGGATTGAGCAGTGCAATTGCCGGAGCGATAATTTCACCGACTCTTCTGCCGAACATAGAAAAAATGAGCAGCGCAATTTCGTCCCCTTCTTTTGCAATTTCAATGAGCCTGTTGATATCGAGCTCTTCCGGGTTCGAAACAAAATCCTTTAAGATCTTCCCTTCAGGAAATCGGGGTCTTACGATATCTATTAGCTGGCGCAGGTTGGGCATGTGAGGATACAGTTCACCCGCGCTGAATGAGGCGCCGCGATAGATATTTCCCTCAAGAATAATTCCTATTCCCAATCCAGCAACATTTGTATCCAGTTCAATGAGAACGACCATAAAATTATTCTTATGCTTCCCTTCGCCCGTCCATTTTTCACCTATTGCAGCTGCATTTGCGTTATTTTCAATTACGATAGGGAAGGAGAACAAGTGCTTCAGTTTACCTAGTAACTGCAGATTAAGGTTAAAGAGAATTCCCGACATAACAACAATTCCCCTCAGATAATCCACAATACCTGTAAAGGCTATGCAGCAGCCAAGTATCTTTTCATCAGTGATGCCTGCTTCGGTGATGATGCTGTTAATAACAAAGATTATACTTTCAACCAGTTCATCCAGCGTGCTTGATATTCTCACCTTATAGATGTTTTTTCTGACAACCTTACCAGTAAGATCCAGTATAACGGCCGTCATTTCACCTATTTCCACGTCAATACCTATTGCGTAGTATGCCTCACCATTTAAATTCCACAATGAAGGCCGCACTCCTCCTTTTTCTGTTGCCTCACCTTTGGCAGGACTAATAATAAGGGATTTAGCGCTGAGTTCCTTCAGGATGCTGAAGACTGTAGATTTATTCAGATTAGTAATCTTAATCAGCTCAGAGCTCGAAATAATACCATTTTCTCTGATGACATTCAGTGCAAGCTTTTCGTGGTAGTCTTTAACAGCAGCAGGGTCCAGGGTCAGGTGTTTTCTGGTTTTCATTTGTTTCTTCGGTATTAGTCAGTATTAGAAAATATTGGTCTACGTGTTGCCAGATACGATACTAATTAATGCAAATCTAAGCAAAAAATACACAATAAAACAATAAAAACTCTCAGTTTATGCATAAGGATAGTAACAAAAACTAAGGTAATAAGTAGGTTGTCCAGACCAACTAGGCAAAATTTCAGAAAACACATAAATGATCTAAAAAATAAAAAAAGCGGAAAATGAGCCAAAAAGGGGAATAATAAAAAATATTTGGAAAATTAACTTGACAAGAAAAAAATAAAATTATATGTTTTCAATGTAGGTTAGTTTGTTTGAAGGACAAACTAAATGGAATTTCGTGATTTGGGGAACGAGAAATCGATGAATGACGAAAATTTAATTACTGGAAATGCAAAGGTTGTACGAAGTATCAACCGGGCAATGATTTTGAATATTATCCGCACAAAGCAACCCATCCCCAGAACTGAAATTGCTAAGATAACGGGATTAAACAAGAGTACCGTTTCGAGCATTGTTAACGACCTGCTGCAGGAAGAACTGATAAATGAGCAGGTGAAGTCTGACCAAAACGTAGGCCGCAATCCGGTAGATCTATATCTGAGAAAGAACAAGTATCTGACAGGGGCAATAAATATAGATGTTGCAAAGACCAGAATGGCTATTGTAGATATTGACGGCAGTATAATAGATACCTCAGTCATATCGACTGATCCCGGGAATCCTGAGAAATTCATAAAAAGCTGTTTAAGGGAGGTCCGGAATTTATGCAAAAGGATGAAAATTGATCAGCTTGAGGGTTTGGGGATAAATATTGCAGGCATCGTTGATTCCAGAAATTGCATAGTCAATTACGCGCCAAATCTTGGCTGGGAGGATTTTAATATTGGCAAGGTGATAAGAAAGAGTTGGCCGGAGCTAAAGGTGCTTGTAATTGGAAATGACGCCAAATCCTCTGCGCTGGCGGAATTATGGTTCGGAGCGTATGAGGTCAATCTTTCAAATTTTGTGTCCGTATCAGTTGGTTCCGGAATTGGTTCGGGGATAGTAGTTGAGAACAAGCTGCTGGATGGTGAGTTCCAGGCATCCGGTGAATTCGGGCATATCACAATTATTGAGGGTGGTGAGCTCTGCAGTTGTGGTAACAATGGGTGCTGGGAAAAATATGCTTCAGACAGGGCGACAGTAAAGAGGTATACCGAAAGGAAGACTTTGAAAGGAGCAACGAGTCAGAATGAAGTTATCAGCATTGAAACAATTATTGCATCAGCATTAAGCAACGATTCCCCAGCATTGGAAGTCCTGAAAGAAACAGGATATTATCTTGGTCTGGGCATTACCAATATAATCCGTTCAATTGATCCGCAGGCAGTTATACTTAGCGGGAAAATCACTCAGGCCTGGGATATAATATACCCGGAAATCATTAAAGTCGTCAGGGAACGGGCTTTTTTTGGAAAAGAAAGAAACATCCTGATCCTGCTATCATCACTAGGGGACAGATCGCGGCTGCTTGGAGCAGCAACACTGGTGATCAAGGAAATTTTTGATTGTTACAGGATCACAACAGAATAAGCTAAATAATCGTTCAAGCAATTTTTTTAGAGGATCAAAATGCGCAGAATTAACTTTTTCCCGGGTCTTTTATTTATAGTTCTCTCCATCCTCACTATAAATACATCTGCAGCAGCAATGACTATTGAAGGATATGTAAAGGACGCCATAACCGGAGAGCCTCTGATTGGAGCCAATATTATACTTTTAGGTACAAGCAAAGGAGCAACAAGCGAGGCGGATGGGAAATATTCAATAAGGAATGTGCCCTCCGGGTCCTATACTCTACGTGCTACATACATCGGCTATATCGAGGTGAGAGCAGATATAACGGTAAAAGAGGGTGAGAACACCATAAGAAACTTTGATCTGGAGCCTGTAAGTGTGCAAGGTGCGGAAGTGGTTGTTACGGGACAGGCTCTGGGTCAAAAGCAGGCAATCAACCAACAGCTGGCATCAAACCAGATCCTCAATGCCGTATCAGCCGAAAGAATCCAGGAACTGCCTGATGCCAATGCGGCTGAGTCCATTGGCAGGCTTCCTGGTATTGCAGTGCTCCGCAGCGGAGGTGAGGGAAATCAGGTAATTGTCAGGGGGCTTGCTCCAAAATATAACGCCATAACGATAGACGGGGTACAGATGTCTACCTCTAGTCCAAATGACCGCAGTGCAGATTTAAGCATGATCTCATCGAACATGCTGGATGGTATTCAGGTGACTAAGAATGTTACCGCCGATATGGATGCCGATGTATTAGGCGGTGCAGTAAACTTTGAGATCAGGGAGGCAAAGGTAAAGGAGCCTGGCATCCCGGTCTTCAGTTTCTTATCCCAGGGGGGGTACAACAACCTGGATAATGCTTACAACAAATTTAACAACTATAAATATGTCGGAAGCATTGAAAACAGATTTGCTGAGGGTCTGCTTGGAGTTTTTGCTCAGGTTGATGTTGAAAGGAAGAACCTGACTTCAAATGAACTGGGTGCCACCTATACGCCTAATGGTAACAGTACCGTGGAATATCTGACCTCCGGGGTCACACTGTTTAATGTTCCCAGGGACAGGCAAAGGATAAATGGAGCACTCGTGCTGGATTATATTATTCCGGATGGCAAGCTTAAACTTACCAATTTCCTTAGTTCAGGCAGTACCGACGTAAGGAGCCGGCAGGAATTTTTTGACATCCAGAATACACAGTACAACTATACGCTTGCATATTCAAAAAGCAAGCTGAGTATTTTTTCAAATTCTCTGGATTACAGGCAGCAGATACCAATATTTAATCTGCATGCAAAACTTTCCCACACCTACTCTGAGACAAAGGATCCCAATGACTGGTTAGTTAATTTCATGCAAAAGGATGCCACCGGATTGAATCAATTTACAGCCGCTGCAAATCTAAATCCACAGGAAATCCAAAGAGCAGCCACGGCAAACCTGAATGCTACATACCTTAGGCGCATCCAGACGACGGACAGCTTTTCAAAAGAACGTGCCCTGGGTGCATCTCTGGACCTGGATAAGGATATCAACATAACAAATTTTATTACGGCTAATGTTAAATTGGGAGGCAAATACCGTCATCAGACGAGAACATACGACTACAATTTAATCGGACAGGGCGGCGGATCATTTGTCGACCTGAGTGCCGTGCCTATTACTTCACTGATCTTTACGCAATTTGGCATCCCGAAAAGTGTAAATCCGAATGAAGTTCCAATGACGAGTTTTGCAGATCCTGTATTCAGTTATGGAAAATTTTTGGGGGGTGATTATCAGATGGGATCACCACTGGATTTTGCAAAAATGTCACAGATGGTTGAACTCGTAAAAAGTAATGCATACCTGAACGTTCCTGCTTATGCTCCTGATGATTTTAATTCAACCAGTTATGATTATACGGGATATGAGGACAGAACCGCATTTTATGTGATGTCTTTTATTAACCTGGGGCCGGATGTTACTCTAATTCCCGGTGTACGGTACCAGAACCTGAAGACGAGCTATACAGCCACGCAGGGACAGGTCAATACGACGGCAACAGTTCTTTATCCACACATGGACACGACAGTTGTACAGACTCACAGCTACTGGCTGCCAAGCGTATCGCTGAAATATAAGCCTTTGTCATGGTTCGATATACGTCTTTCTTTTTCACAGACTCTGGCCTATCCGGATTACAATGCCATTATTCCAAGAATCTCTGTCAATGGGACCAACATTTCCTATAACAATGATAAGCTGGTGCCAACACGCTCGACAAACTATGATATTTATCTTTCGTTCTATGAAAACACAATCGGACTCTTTACAGTAGGCGGATTCCTTAAAAGGATTGATGACCTGATTTTCTCCAACATTATCCACGTCTCCGGAACAGAGGCGGTTCAGTACGGTCCTCCGTCAAGAATCTGGAAACCGGCAAATCCTAAACAGACATATTTTATTACAACTTTTATTAACAGTCCATACAGAATTGACGACTACGGCGTGGAATTCGACTGGCAGACACATTTCTGGTACCTGCCGGGACCCCTGTCAGGGCTTGTGTTCAATGTTAACTACACGCATGTTTTCTCGGAAGCCAAGTATCCATACCAAAACCAGGTGAAAGAGGGCCGCCTGATCACCTACGTTGATACTTCCTACACGGACCGTCTGCTGGATCAGCCGGATGATATAATCAACTTATCACTGGGATTCGACTATGAGGGTTTCTCTGCCCGCGTTTCAATGCTTTACCAGACGAACATTTTCACAGGTACCAACTTCTGGCCTCAGTTAAGGACGAGCACTTCTGCCTACAGGAGGTGGGATATTGCCGTAAAACAGGATCTGCCATGGTTTGGCCTTCAGATATTCGGGGACCTGAACAATGTAAACGGAGCAAACGATATAAGCGTAATACAGGGAGGCGGTGTACCTCAGTCACAGCAGGATTATGGAATGACTGCTGATCTGGGTGTCCGCCTGAGGTTCTAGTTCTAAGTCTTTGGTTTTAGTTCTTAAGTAACAGTAAGGTTTGAAAATTCCGTCCTTAAACATTAGTTCTAACCATAAACTTAAATGAAAGGGGTACTTTTATGAAAGCATTAACGGCTACTTTACTGGTAATTTTACTTTTAGTGTTATCAGGCGTAACGGGCAACATATATGCTGCCAATGATACGCTTGTTGTTTATGCAAAATCAGCCCAAACCCTGGATAAAATAATCAGCAGCGATGTAACCGGAACGGGCGCTCAGGCACATAAGGTGTACAAACTTGTTTCAACCGACACTACCTATATTTTTGACGCTGCTATTACAGCCACATCCGATATAAACATCATTGGAGTCCCTGGTAAAAACGGCCGGCCTCCATGCATCCAGCCGGATGTGCTCAGTGATGGAACTGTTCCAGCTTCTTTTCTTATTCTAAATGCAGCAGGAATTAAGGCAAGCCTGCAGAATCTTTATATTATTGGACAGTCAATCGCCGGATCGGTTAATTCCCCTAACGCAATTGGTGTGGTTGTCAGAGGCGATAAGGTAAGACTGTTTGTTAACAATGTTATATTCGAGCAGTGGGATCAGTTTGCTATTCAGTATACCGGTGATATGGACAAATTCTTTATCTATAACTGCAAGTTCAGAAACATGGTCAACAGTGCGGGACAGTGGTACGTAGGCGAAGCTTTACGTAACTCGGGTGGAAATGCCACAGACTCAGTCGTAATGAAATATAATACTATGTTCTGTGTAAATGCATATGCTGCTGCTCCGGTAACAGGAAAGATCTTAACATATTTTGATTTTTCGCATAATAGTGTGGTCTGGTCATTCAAGAATCCATTCTTCATTTTTAATGCCACTACAGCCAAAATTAATGACAATTTATTCTATGGCTCATGGTCAGGCGGTATCAGCAAGACAGAGTATCCGTGGTGGGATCAGCTGCGTTCACCAGAATATGGTTCTATTATAGATATGGATACGTGTAATCTTGCAATAGCAAAAATATTTAACCCGCAGGATTCAACGAATGCAAATGCAAGAATGCTTGCAGAAGCCAAGAGAAAAGTAGAAGTAAAGAACAATGCCTATTTCTGGCCGAAGAAGCTCGTTGACTTTGTAAAGGCATGGAATGATACGGCTCACGTTGATTCAATTATCACGGCAACCTGGATGAATCAAAGAACAACTAAGATGTTTACTGATAAGACAACCTGGCCAGGATTTACGGAATCAGGCAACAAGAACGTAGATCCGGTGTTTGGTGCTTCAATTGACAAGGTGATGGATGAAAATGTTGGTAATGGTGTGGGCCTCCTGAAGTATTTCAAGGCTGTAAGAACTGCCACTGTTTCTTCTGAAGTCTGGGGATACAAGCTCCAGAATGTAAGCGGTTCTAACTGGATACCGGAATGGCCGCTGCCTGAAGCAACTGACCTGAAATACACAAACACTACTCTGATGGCCGGCGCAACAGATGGAAAGCCGGTTGGCGATCCGTATTGGTTTACAGGACTTACTCCTACGGGTGTAAAAGAAAATTATAAGGCAACTGTACCTGGCAGCTTTACACTTTATGAAGCGTATCCAAATCCGTTTAACCCGTCAACAACAATCAGATTTGATCTGCCGGAAAATGGAAATATCAGTCTGAAGATCTATGACATTCAGGGACGGTTAGTCCAGACTGTAGTTGATAATTCATTCAAGGTAAGAGGAACCTATGAGTATAAAGTTAACATGAACAAATTGTCCAGTGGCATCTATATGTACACATTGCAGCAGAATGGCAGGGTACAGACAAAGAAGATGGCACTGCTGAAGTAGACAGGAATCAATTAAAAAGTGAAAAATAGCCCGTAATCCCTGGTCACGGATCAGTGGTCAAAACAAAAACAGAACGGAAATTTCTGAACTGGGATCAGGGATAAGGGCGGACGGACTTTGAGATATATTTTTTGTAAGTTGAAGGACATAAGGGTAAAGAATCATAGCACTCCTTCCGGGCTGCCAGAAAATGCAGCCCGGTTCTGATGCAGAAGGGGTGAAAAAATGGATACAATTATTTTAACAAATAAACAGAAGAAGAATATGACGGGTAAGAAACTTAATCCTGCATTCTGGGTTACCACGCTTTACTTTGCAGAAGGCCTGCCATTTGTTGCAGTAGCAACAGTATCTGTACTCATGTATAAAAACATGGGATTATCAGATTCCCAGATAGCGTTCTTTACAACACTGATTGCATGGCCATGGACCTTAAAACCATTGTGGAGCCCATTGCTGGAAATGTTTAAGACCAAAAAGCATTTTGTCGTAGCTACTCAGTTTATTGGCGGTGTTGCCTTTGGGCTTCTTGCTCTTACACTGCCACTGGGAGGATTCTTCAAATATTCACTCGCCTTTTTTGCAATAATTGCCTTTAATTCTGCAACGCACGACATTGCTGCCGACGGACTATATATTAATGTACTTTCAGAAAAAGAACAGTCGGAATATATTGGCTGGCAGGGAGCATTTTATAACATAGCAAAAGTATTTTCCCAGGGGGCACTGGTTTACATTGCCGGACAGCTTGAGATGAGTGTTGGAGTGGTACACGCCTGGATGATAGTCATGGGAATATTCGGACTGATAATGCTGGCATTAAGCATTTATCACCTCAGAATGCTGCCAAGTGGTAATGCTGCAACCAGGGTATCAAGCGTTGCCGAAGCATTCTCAACTTTCTGGGATGTGCTGAGAACATTTTTCAATAAAAAAAATATTTGGTGGGGAATAGCATTTATTGTTTTTTACAGGTTTGCCGAAGGACAGGCAATTAAAATCGTTCCATTGTTTTTAAGATCAGGGCGTGAGCATGGGGGCCTTGGTCTTACTACTTCTGAAATTGGCATCATTTACGGCGTTTTTGGTGCTGCAGCATTTGTCCTGGGTTCAATTCTTGCCGGTTATTTTACTGCAAACCGGGGCCTGAGAAAATCATTACTTATACTGGCATGTTTCTTCAATATTCCCTTTGCAGTCTATGCGTTTCTTGCGATCACTACTCCAACAAGCTTCTTTGTAATTAGCCTTGCCGTTGTATTTGAGTACTTCGGTTATGGATTCGGATTTGTAGGTCTGACACTTTTTATGATGCAGCAGATAGCCCCGGGCAAGTATAAAATGGCACACTATGCATTTGCAACCGCGCTGATGAACCTGGGCTTTATGATACCCTCGATGCTGAGCGGATTTTTAAGCGATTTTCTGGGATACAGAAACTTCTTTATTTGGGTAATTATCGCGACTATCCCGTCATTTCTGGTAACATGGCTCGTTCCTTTTACAGAACACAAAGAAAAATTTACCGAAGCCGAGGAATTGGAAGCCCAGACAAAAGAATAACAATGCGGCCTCATTTATGAGAGTTCAGGCACAGCCTGAGGATAGCTGCGGCAATTGGACTAATAAATAGTAATAACACAGAGTTAATATACAGGAGATTTTTAATGAAGTATGGCTATTTTGATGATAAAGACAGGGAGTATGTGATCGAACGTCCCGATGTCCCTGTCTCCTGGACAAACTATCTTGGAGTAAAGGATCTTTGTACCGTAATATCCCATAATGCGGGCGGATATTCATTCTATAAATCCACGGAGCACCACAGAATAACCCGGTTCCGCCAGAACGGAATTCCAATAGACCGTCCCGGTCACTATGTTTATATACGCGACGATGAAACAGGCGAGTACTGGACCCTCTCATGGCAGCCGGTAGGAAAGGATCTTAGCAAGGCAAAATACACCTGCCGTCATGGCCTTTCCTATTCAAAGTTTCAGTGCGATTATCAGGATATTGAAGCTGAGCAGCTGCTGTTTATACCGGTTGAGGAGGATGTTGAGCTGTGGGATGTGAAGATAAAGAACAAGGGTAACAAGGAGCGCAGACTCAGCGTATTCACATATCTTGAATTCTCATTTCATCATGTTGAAATAGATAATCAGAATCTGCAGATGAGTCTTTATGCAAGCGGATCTAGTTATAAAGACGGAATAATTGAATATGATTTCTTCTATGAGCCATGGACTTATCACTTCTTTGCTTCAAATTTTCAGCCCGACAGTTACGACTGCGTGCGCGATACATTCATCGGCAGTTATCGCAGTGAAACAAATCCCGCAGCTGTTGAGGAAGGGTATTGCAAAAATTCAACGGAATTAGGGGGTAACCACTGCGGTTCGCTGCATAAAAAGCTGACACTAAGTCCCGGGGAGGACATAAGGCTCATATTTATGCTGGGTGTAGGTTCCAGAGCGGAGAATGGCTACAGGATAAAAGAAAAGTACTCCGATACTGGAAATGTTGACCGGGCATTTGCAGAACTAAAGGGATTCTGGGATAAAAAGCTGTCGGTCTTCCAGTGCCACACACCGCATGAGGGGCTGAACACAATGATAAATATCTGGACACTTTACCAGTCAGAAGTATGCGTTATCTGGTCGAGATTTGCCTCATTCATTGAGGTCGGCGGGCGCGTAGGCCTTGGGTACCGTGATACATCGCAGGATGTAATGGGAGTAGTGCATACTAATCCTGAAAAAACAAAAGAAAGGATCATTCAGCTTTTGCGGGGGCATACATCGATGGGCTATGGGCTCCATCTGTTTGATCCCAATGTATTTGAACCAGAGGAGGATAAACTGCCGGGGGTAAAATTACCCACGGTTGTTCCGACACCAAGTCCCAGGGATATAATACATGGTTTAAAGGACGTATGTTCGGATGATGCCTTGTGGCTGGTGGCATCAATCTGCGAGTGGATAGTTGAAACGGGCAACCTGGAGTTCTTTGATCATGTAGTCCCTTATGCAGATGAAGGCGAGGGGACAGTATATGAGCACCTGACAAGGATACTGGATTTTTCTGCAAAGTATGTTGGAAATAATGGCATTTGCCAGGGCTTGCGCGCGGACTGGAATGACTGTCTGAACCTGGGCGGAGGCGAAAGCGCCATGGTATCATTCATGCATTACTGGGCAATAAACATTTTTTTAGAATCTGCCAGGAAACTTGGCCGTGAAGATGATGTGCAAAAGTACACGAAAATGGCAGAAGGTGTGAAAGAAGCCTGTGAAAGGGAACTCTGGGATGGTGAATGGTATCTCAGGGGATTTACTAAAAAAGGAATAAAAATTGGTACGCATGAAACTGAGGAAGGCAAGATATTCTTAAATGGCCAGAGCTGGGCCGTATATTCAGGAGTAGCCGATCAGGAAAGGGGGCGCCGGTGTATGGATGCAGTTGATAAACATCTGTTCTCCAAATACGGGCTTCATCTTGTCTGGCCCGCTTATTCAAAACCGGATGATGATATCGGTTATGTAACACGCGTTTATAAAGGTATAAAGGAAAATGGCGCGATATTCAGCCATCCGAATCCCTGGGCTGTAATTGCAGAATGCAAGCTTGGGCGGGGTAACCAGGCAATGAAATACTATGATGCCATACTCCCTTATAATCAGAATGACATGATTGAGATCCGCCAGGCCGAACCCTACTCTTATTGCCAGTTCATAATGGGAAAAGACCATTCAGCCCACGGGAGAGGCCGGCATCCATGGCTTACGGGCACTGCAGGGTGGTTCTATACTGCAGTGACCAAGCATATCCTCGGTATCCGTCCAACATATGAGGGACTGGAAATTGATCCCTGTATTCCGAAAGAGTGGAAGGGATTTGAAGTAAAAAGAAAATGGCGCGGTGCAACGTATAATATTGTTGTCACAAATCCTGATGGCGTTGAGAAGGGGATTAAATGTATTTCACTTAACGGTGAACTTCTGGAAGGCATTATCCCAATTCAACCCTACGGCACGGAAAATGAGATAGAAGTAGTGATGGGATAGATTCCTAAATATAAAACTTTCAATCAACGGGTATCTATGAAAATACTACGGGCAAAAATATTAGCGGTATCGGCAATGATTATGCTTGCACAGGCAACTATGCATGCGCAGATAAAAGAAATAATAGCATATTATCCCGAGTGGGGAGGGAGAGATCACCGCTACTGTGTGAAAGACGTTGAGAAGACCGGGGCCGCGGACAAGATTACTGCGCTGGCTTATGCTTTCTGCCTGCCGGGACAGGACTCTTCCGGCAATATTGTGCCTATGTTTATGAATCCTGTTGCAGCATATCAGCAGGTCTACTCTGCGGACCTGAGCATAGACGGCGTGGCTGATGATTCCACCCAGGCCTTAAGGGGACAATTCAATCAGCTGAAAAAGCTGAAAGCCCGCCATCCGCAGTTAAAGGTGTTTATATCTATCGGAGGGTGGGGAGGCTCAAAGTACTTTTCAGATGCAGCGCTTACGCCTGAATCCAGAGAAAAATTTACAGAGGCTGTAATTGACAGGTATATACGGGGCAATCTGCCGGTTGAAGACAGAGCAGGAGGCATTGGAGCGGCTGCGGGAATCTTTGACGGAATTGACATCGACTGGGAGTACCCGCTTTCAGGCGGTGACGAGGGAGTTCATCATAACGAAAACGACAAAGACAACCTTACAGAACTCTTTCGTTTATTCAGGAAAAAGCTTGATGCAATTGATCCTAAGCTCATACTTACTGCGGCTGTTCCTGTATCAGACAAACTGGCCCGGAACTATAATATGAATAAGGATCAGCAATACCTGAGCTGGTATCATCTAATGACATATGATTTCTGCGGGTCATGGGATAAAAGATCGGGACATCATACCAACCTGTTTTCAACTGCATGGCAGACTCAGGATGAGGGGATGAGGGAATCACTTGACTACGCTGTACGCTATTTCCGGGATACATTGGGAGTCAGAAGCGATAAGTTGGTTCCGGGTGCTGCATTTTACGGCAAAGGCTGGATTACACAGGATTCAGTAAACGGAGGGCTGTACAGGCAGGGAATTGCGGCTGCCGGAATTTATGAGGCTGGGAACAACTATTTCGCCGACCTCGCCTGCTTTACCTCAAAGGGTTATAATTACCACTGGGATAATGTAGCCATGGCGCCCTCTCTATTTGCCCCCCAGGATAAGATATTCTGGACGATGGATGATGAAAAATCAGTTGCTCTCAAATCACGCTATGCTGAAGCCTATGGACTCAGGGGTATTATGTTCTGGGAGATAAGTGGTGATGATTCAAATGGAAGTCTGGTTAGTGCCATTTACAGGGGTAATATGCAGGATACGGATATTTCTAAAGTAAAACGAGGGGAGATCCTGAAATCCATAAGCATAACAGCACCCACAGAATCCCAGGGTCTGATTGAAGGCTCCAGCTTAGTAATAAGAACTGATGCTGCAGACATGGCCGAAATACCCGGGAAAGTGGAATTTTTTGTCGATGGCAAATCAATCGGGTACGATACACGGGCTCCTTTTAGCTGGGTATGGTTCAATATCCCGGCAGGAAAACACGAGATGAAAGCGGTTGCAACCCTTGGTGCAGGCAGCAAGGTGACCTCCAGGACAGTAATTTTAGATGTGCAGCAGAGTGGAAAATAAATAGTCCTGTGTATTCAGTGTTCATTTGAAAGTGGTTTGTTTGTTGGTTAAAATTGTTTGTTGGAAGATGCATGGTCCCGGCTGGTAACAGCAGGGACCTTTTTTTGTTTAAATCCCGGGAAAATTGATGCTTTTGAGCCTTAGCCAGGTCCATTATTCACTTACGCAGCAGGGGTGAGCAAAATATGGCGGCTAATATTAGCCATTGGCTTATTTATTTGATCCCTTAAATAATGCCCTGAAGGTCAGAATTCCAGATCTTTTCCTGCAAAAATAATAATAAAATAAGAATTGTTTGTAGGTCGGAATTTA
>JBLMZM010000321.1:0-21349 GCA_050258815.1 Ignavibacteriales bacterium | reverse complement strand
CTAAATAATTATACGATCAAGTAAAATACAAAAGAATTAATTCAGGTGAAGATTGTGCGGGTGATTCTTTATCCGAGAGGGGCGTTACTCACCCACGGGGCAGCACAGCCGGCCGAAGGTTTACCGCCCCTTTGTAAAGTATGCCCAAGCCCTTCAGGCACGGGTTTATCTTTTTACTGCGGCCTTGAACTTTATCTCACCCGCGTTCTTAAAATAGAGGCTTACGTCGGCCGAGGAGCCCTCCTTCAGGTTTTTAGTGAGGTTTATTAGCATCACGTGATGGCCGCCGGGCTGGAACTTAAAGGATGAACTGGGCTCTATGCCCACAGTTGGTGTGCGCCTCATACCCATCATATCACCCTTTTTATAGGTCTCGTGCACCTCGACCACCTTAGCCGCATTAGATTTTGCGTCAAAAAGCGTATCCGGGGTATTATTGTGATTTACGATCTCAAAATAGAGCGCGGAATTCATCCCCTTTGCAGCGGGCCTGATCCAGGCATCTTTGATCTCAATGCCGTTCTGGGGCATATGTATCATTAACAAAAGAAAAATCCAGGTTAGCATTTATTCCTCCTTGTTTATTCCAGGGACTTTATGTCGTTTACGACCTCATTTATGTTGGCCTGGCTGCCCTTGTAGTTTTTCCTGACCCTTCCGTCCTCATCAATCAGCGAGATCCTGTCCGTGTGCACAAAGAAATAGTAGGGCTTGCCGTCGCTGGTATAGGAAGTATCGCCGGCAATTGCAATAAAATGCATCTTCCTTTTAAGTGAATCTATGACGTTTTCCTCGCCTGTCAGGAAATGCCAGTTATCCAGACTGATGCCTCTTACCCCGGCAAACTGTTTCAATACAGAAGGAGTATCCCGTGTTGGGTCAAAGGACAAAGAGACGAAAGAAACGTTTTTCAGGCCCTGTTTGGCGGCCTCCTGCTGTATGCGCTGCATGTTGTTTGTGGTCATGGGACATATATCGGGACAGTTGGTAAAAATGAAGCCCATAACAACGATGCGCCCTTTAACGTTATCGGGAAATACAACCTTGCTGCTGTCTTCATTAAGCAGGGTATAATGGACTTTGGAGATGTCGTCCTGGATGGGCAGCTTATCTTTGCATCCATAAATAGTAAAAATGAGCAGCAGTATGCCGGGTACTATTAATTTATTTATCGTCATTGTTTTTACCATTCTTGTCTCCTTCGTGAGCTTCGCTTAAGAGTTTTTCCTTCATTTTCTGCAGCTTTTCTTCCTGTTCCCTGCTGATCTTAGGATAGCTAAGGTTCATGCTGTCCAGGGTCTGCACAATGACTTCGGATACGGCGAGGCGGGCGAACCATTTTTTATCTCCGGGAATTATGTACCAGGGGGCGTACCTGGTGCTCGTTGCGGAAATCGCATCCTGGTAGCATTTCTGGTAATCATCCCAGTAGTCCCTTTCCTTCATGTCCTCATCGCTGATCTTCCAGTTCTTGCCCGGATCTTCAATTCTTTTAAGGAATCTCTTCCTCTGCTCTTCCTTTGAAATGTGGAGGTGGAATTTCAGAATATATGTGCCTGTTTCATACAAATATCTTTCAAAGTCGTTAATCTGCCTGTAGCGCATCTTCCATATATTATCATTCAGATACCTGTCCGGGATTTTTTGTTGTTCAAGGAGGTTGTGGACCCTCACGACGAGCACCTCCTCATAGTGTGAGCGGTTGAAGATGCCGATCCTGCCTTTTTCCGGCAGAGACTTACTGATTCTCCAGAGATAATCATGGTCCAGTTCCCCTTTAGAGGGCTGTTTAAAGCTGAAGACCTGCGTACCCTGCGGATTCAGTCCCGTCATCACGTGTTTTATTGTGCTGTCCTTGCCCCCGCCATCGAGCGCCTGGAAAATGATGAGCAGGGATAGTTTATCCTGCGCATAGAGCTTGGACTGGAGTTCTGCCATTTGGGCGATGTTCTCATCCAGCTTGTCCTGGGCGTTACTTTTGGACTTAAAACTATTGGTATCATCTGTCCTGTATTTCGACAGCGAGACTTTGGTATCCGGTTTTACGAGGAATGGTTTTATATTCATTATTCAGCCGCCAGATTGTAAAAAAAATAAATTTTGCCCGGTTCAGATGCCATGTTTCCAGAACTCGCCCGCTTTTGAACTGTAGGCGGTTTCTATGCTTCCGATAACGTCATCGACATACCTGATTGAACGCATTCCCACCAGTGTGCAGCTTACCTGCGGGAGGGAGTTGATCATAAGAATAGCCTTCTGTGAAAGTGAAAGCTCGCTTGTACCGCCGTTAAGATAGGGCAGCAGCAGCTTATGGTACTTACGGTTCCGGTTATTGGATTCCCTGGCAAATATGCTTTCCATGGAATCCAGCACTATATTTACGGTAGTCGCATAGAAGTTCAGCTTTGAAATCACGTCCTCCTGGCTTTCGTAGTGCTTATAGATCTCGTTAATGGCGAAATTTGCCCTTGGCACGAAGAACTGCTTTTTGATCTCTATGAACTGGTTTGCGCTTTCAAATTTATCGAATGTATTCTGGAGAACGGAGGCAAGGGACATGGATTCAATTATATTCTCCTTTTCTTCCTTCTTTATGCCCAGTTCGGTCACATACTCGCTTTTGATGCTGTCTTCCTGTTTCTTCAGGTCCCCTAGCAGTATATTAATCTCGGGAATGGTTCTGTCCTCTTTTATGCTGAAATCTGCCAGTCTGACAATTTTATTTCCCCTTATTGCGTTTAGCGGCCTGTTTACGAGCACGCCCAGGTCGTTTTCGGCAGCCACCTCGAGGAAGGTTTTTGTGCCGTTGTACTGGTTTTTATTTTCCGCGCCCTCTTTTTCCAGCAGGTTAAGCGGGAGCTGCACAACGGCAAAATGATTAGCCGGGATTTCAGTGGCCACGTGCATTATCCTTTCAAGCGATGTGAAATTTCTTTTACTCTCATCCTCGCCGAAAGTATTCGAAGATATGCCGTAGAAGAGGATCCTGCCTTTTTCAACCTCGGTTTCCAGGTATTCAAAGGCCACTTTAATTCTCCTGTAGTATTCCTCCCTGAGGGCCTCAACGTTCTGAATGTTTGTATAAATCAGGAAATATTCGGGGTTGTGCAGCAGGTACACGTCAATATATTCCTGGTTAAGCCTGCTGAGCGAGGCCGTTATCTGGTCCGCCAGAAATTCCGGGTGAATGCAGTGCCAGAGGTCCGGTGCGCATTTAACCACTTCGGGGTACGGCTCCCCGTTTTTTTCCTTTTCCTGAGCCTGGCTCAGGTTGGTCCCCTGGATATATCCGCCCTTGGATACGATTACCACCTCATCGCGGTCCAGCTCATTGGATCCGATGAGGCTGCTGATGGAGTTGCCCACCAGAATTTCGCTTCCGCCGTCGGAATAGTTGGCAGAGGTGTCAAAGAGGTTAATCCCGTTGCGTATGGCATAGTCCATTGCCTCGGTGTGTTCTTTGATCCTGTAGTCGACCCTGTAAGTACCGAACCCGCAGATGGATATTTGGTATCCTGTTTTCCCCAGCCTCTTGTATTTAATATTTGAAAATTTTTCAGAATAATTATAGGTCTTTTCAATAGTTGACATAAACAAATCCTCAATTTGGAACCCCTCCCGGAGCGGTGTTGAAGCAGAGAAGCTGCCCGTTTAACCCGGTATAGTCCCTGTAATAAATTAAGATTAAAGAAAAAAATCAGTTTAATCAAACAAAAAGCAAATTAAGGCGCAATTTTTTTATATACATAATAACTTTTTTTTCATTATGAATATTTTTATATTTGTGAAAATAAATATCAGGAGTATAAGATGGCTAAACAACAAACCTTTGGCGATAAAGCGAAGAATAAGGGTAAAGCTTCCGGAGTTAACGTAAAAGTTATTAAGGCTGTAAAGTCTGATGTAGGAAGCACAAAATTCTCTGAAAAATTTGTACGTCTTGACGACGTGAGCAAAGTAACAGATATTAAATAAATTTTAATATAGACTTTGTCGTAAGAGCGGTTCCAAAACCGCTTTTTTTTTGCTGAAAATGAAAAAACCGCCTGATTGTCAGGCGGTTTCTCTTGGTTAAGCTCAACCGGGAATTACTTCAATTGCCGGGTCAATCTCTCTTTTCAGCAGGTTTTCAATTGCGCTCAGTGTACCGCTGATAGAGCTGGGGCAGCTTCCGCATGCTCCCTGGTAGCGTATGCGCAGCGTATAGCCGTCGATACCAAGTACTTCCAGTCCGCCTCCGTCTCCAGCCAGTGCCGGGCGTACCCTCTGGTCAAGAAAAGAATTAATCTTTAAAAGGAGCATATCTTCTTCCTCTTTGCCAAGCGGCTCGGGTTCTTTTTCCTCAGGCAGCACGTTTACGTCGAATCCCTGAATGAATTCAATAAAAGGTTTTTGTATCTTACCCCAATCTATAGCCGGACTTTTTTCCACGGTAATAAATTTATCCATATAAAATACAGATTCAACCCCTTCAATTTCAAAAATGCCTTTGGCAAGGGGATCATTTTGTGCTTCTTCTCTATTTTTAAAATGCCTTGTCTCGCGTTTAAGCAGTTTTGCGTTCAGTATAAATTTCAGAGCCTGGGGATTTGGCGTCAAATCCACATCCTGAACTCTAAGCATATTTCCTCCGATGTTCTTTTTTTTAATCAAAACTCATTTATCGAGTGCAAAGTTCAAAACTTAACACTATTTTATCAATTTTTTGCCGTCTTGTCAATAGTCCCGGACTAATGTCCCATTATTAGTACTTCTTTGTCCTTTTATTATTGATGATCAGCACAAATTCTCCCTTAAGTCCCTTCTTCTCCACCGTTTCAAGAATGCCGGATACGGTACCCCTGTAGAATTTCTCGTCCTTCATCGTAAGATTGAAGGCAACTACAATTCTTATCATGGGGCCGAATATCTTAAGGACATCCGTCAGAAGCGGTTTCAGCCTGTACGGGGTATCCAAAATGACTATAGTTTCACCGATCCCTTTGAGCTTTAAGAGTTCATGGCGTCTTTCGTCTTTCTTGGGTGAAAGCCAGCCGTAGTAGAAAAACTTCTCAAAATCGAATCCCGAACCCGTAAGGGCCGGAAGCAGCGAATTGGCTCCCGGAACCGGCACGACTCTAAGTTTCTGGCTGATGCAGAGTTCCACCAGCAGGTGTCCCGGGTCCGAAAACAGCGGTGTTCCGCAGTCGGATATCAGTGCACAGGATTCCCCGCCTAGTATTCTTAGCAGAATTTCGTTTGCGAGCTCGCTTTCGTTGTGCTCGTTCAGGGAAACCAGTTCCTTTTCAATTTTATAGTGTGCCAGGAGCCGCCTGGCCTCCTTGAACTCCTCGCAAATGATAAAGCTGACCGATTTCAGCACATTCAGGGCGCGGAGAGTAATATCGTCATAATTGCCGATTGGGGTAGATACCAGGTATAGTATGTTTTCCATAATGCCTAATGAGGTTCAGGAAAAGAATAAAATTATTGTTTATGGGGAGGAATGTATCCCCTGTAGGTGTCGAATTTAGCGCAGTACAGAACGATATTCATTTTCTCATCCCTCAGGGTTCCCCCGCTGGGATAGAGATAAAAGCCTGAAATTGTATCCGTTTTCCCGGCAGCCAGCTTCCCGTTCAGGGTGTAAAACCTAACCCTGTAGAATCCTAGCTCATAGGTGCTTTGCCGGATCTGTTCAGACAGATTTTCTTCGGAATATATATAGATATCGTTCATAACTATTTAATAATCAACACTTATAAAAAAATTACCTGACACAATGAACGGTCCGGCCTTCCACTTCAAAGCAAGTTTTTCCGCAGGAAGCCGGATTTATTTTCTTACTTCAGGAGTTCCTTTACTTTATCATAAAGCGAGGTAAGCTCCACGGTAGTCCTTTCGCCCGTGCTGCGTACCTTTACCTCAACCTTGTTTTCCTTCAGGTTCTTGTCGCCGACTATGACCTGTACCGGCAGACCGAGCAGGTCGGCGTCATTAAACTTAAAGCCGGCCTGTGCGTCAGTTCTGTCGTCAAAGAGCACGTCAATACCCATCTGTTTGAGGTCATTATATATTTTTTCCGTAGCGTCGATAATTTCCTGTTTCTTCATATTGAGTCCCAGCAGGTGCACCTGGAATGGAGCTAGCGTCTTATCCCAGATAATTCCGTTATCGTCGTGGTGCTGTTCAATATAGCAGGCCAGAACCCTCTCTACTCCTATGCCGTAGCTGCCCATGATGATAGGGTTAACCTTGCCGTTTTCGTCCAGAAACGTGGCGCCCATGGCCTGGGAGTATTTCGTACCGAGCTTGAATATGTGTCCCAGCTCAATAGCCTTAAACACCTGAAGAGTTGAATCGCACCTGACGCATTTTTCGTCCGACTGGACGGTACGCAGATCGAAATATTCAACAGTGGGGACGTCCCTGCTGAGGTCAATCCCGCCTATGTGGTACTCGTTCTTGTTGGCGCCGCTGTATAGGTTGTTTGCATCCTTAAGTCTAAGGTCTGCAATAATTCTGCCCTTAAAGCCGACAGGACCGATTGATCCGGCGTCTGCTCCCGAAATTTCCTTCAGTTCGTCGGGGTGTCCGGGACGGAGTGTACCGGGGAGCACTGCTCCCAGTTTGGTTTCATTTACCTCATCGTTTCCCAGCATGAGCACCAGAACGGGAGCATCATCATGTATATAAATCCTGGACTTGGCGCATTCAGTTTCTTTTATGTTAAGGAATGCACAGAGCTCATCTATAGACTTAACGTTCGGTGTGGAAATTTCTTTAATCTCTGCTGCATTATCGTGTCTTACTGCTCCGGGAGCATGGGATTTGGCAACTTCAACGTTTGCAGCATATCCGCAGTGTTCACAGTATGCTACCGTATCTTCCCCTGCTTCGGACCTGACCATGAATTCTTCGGAGCCGCTGCCGCCCATGGCGCCGCTGGATGCTCCCACTACAAAGTATTTCAGGCCTACCCTGTCGAATATCTTCCTGTATGCCTTGTCGTGCTGGGCATAGGATTTATCCAGGTTTTCCCAGGAGGTATCGAATGAGTAGGCGTCTTTCATTAAGAATTGCCTGCCGCGGATGACGCCGCTCTTGGGGCGGGGTTCATTGCGGAATTTAGTCTGGATCTGATACCAGATCTGGGGCATATCCTTGTAAGATTTCACGACGCCTTTGGCGTGAAAAGTCATGATTTCCTCGTGAGTCGGGGCCAGAACATAATCCCTGTTTTTAATATGGAACATCGTATCGCCGAAAGCCTCCACGCGGTTTGTCTCTTCCCAGATCTCTCTGGGGTTCAGAGCCGGCAGATGGAACTCCTGTCCGCCTATTGCATCCATTTCTTCGCGTATGATTTCGGTGATTTTTTTCACGACCTTATATCCAAGCGGCAGAAAAGAATAGATTCCTGCGGATAACATGCGCACCATACCGGTACGGAGCATGAGAATGTGACTTGGAATGACCGCGTCATTGGGAATTTCCTTCAGTGTAGGGATAAATGCTTTGCTTATTTTCATGACCTTCAAAGATTTATTATTAAAACGATTTATGAATAGTCCGCCTTTGGCCTGAGTGCGCATTAAGTGTTTTTACCGCACCAGTTACTAAATTATAGTAAGGAATTACTCCATTAGGCAAAGATACGGAATCTGACAGGCTAAATCAAAAAAAACAGGCCGGAATCTCTATTTCACGGGCCTTTGTGCCGCGCTAACGCGGTAAACCATGTCCTTGGAACGTACGGTCTCGTGGCATTTGAACGTAACCTCGTCGCCTTTATTGGCTTCAGTTACGGGTATTTCGTTATTTACCATCTCACCCACCTTCATTTCCACCACGCCGGTAGTCTGCCCAATAATGAGTATATCCTCTCCGAAGGCCACCTTACCGGATTCGAGCCTTATGTGCGCGATACCGGTCTTCTTAAAGTAATTAATTACCTTTCCAACGTATTCCTTCTTTGTAGTAGCGATGCTCCCGTAGATGGACGCATACTCGGCCGAGCTGGGCATGTCAAAGTAGAAGCCCGAGGAAAATCCGCGGTTATAAACTTCTCCCAGTTCCTGGAGCATGTCTTTTTTGATCTCATCGGTGAGCTTGTTCTCAAAATAGAGGTCAATTGCCCTGCGGTAGACCGAAACGGTTCTGGCGACGTATTCTGGACTCCTTTTGCGCCCCTCGATCTTAAAGGAATTAATTCCTGCTTCAATAAGCTGGTCTATATATTCTATGGAGCACAGGTCATTGGGTGACATTACATAATCTTCACCCAGGAGCATGGTTTTATCGATCTGGTTATCCTTCACCTCATATTCCCTGCGGCATGGCTGTATACATTCTCCCCTGTTGGCGCTCTTGCCGAAGAGGTGGTGGCTCATGAAGCACCTTCCGCTGATGGCAATGCACATGGCTCCGTGCACAAACGCTTCAATCTCAAGGTCGGTGTAGCTCCTTACCTTCTTTATTTCCTCCAGGGAGCACTCACGGGCCAGCACAATCCTGCGTGCTCCCGCGCTTTTGTAGAAACGTGCGGCAGCCGAGTTGGAAATTGACGCCTGTGTTGAAATGCAGATGGGCATGCCGTATTCTTTGCATTTTTCTACTACGGCCATATCCCAGCAGATTATCATGTCCACGCCTGCCTGTTTGGCGGCCGGGATAATCTCATCCAGGTCTGCAACTTCCTCCTCGTATATAATTGTATTAAGTGTCAGATAGGTCTTAACATTGTGCTCATGGCAGAATGCCGTCATCTCGGGCAGTCCCTCAAGCGTAAAATTCCTGGCCTTTGCGCGCATATTTAGCTTGTCTATGCCGAAATAAACTGCATCGGCTCCGCTTTTAATTGCAGCCGTAAGCATGGTCCAGTCGCCTGCTGGAGCCATAAGTTCGGGTTTATTCATCTGTATTTTCTTTCAATTTTGTGGATAAATGACGAAACAGGATACAAACATAACAGGAAATATGCAAAAATAACAGTCAGTAATTTATAGAAGACGCGTAAAAAGACAGGGATTGATTTATATCAGAATCGGGGAGATATAAAAAAAGGCTGCTTCGTTTTGGAAGCAGCCCCGGGGTATAAACCTCTACAAATTGGTTACTTGTTCAGACTGAAGGTAACCGTGCTCTTTTCACTTTCGTTATAGAGCCTGTCGAGCGAGGTAACTACGTAAATGAAATTGGAATCTTTACTTACCGGGAGATTATCCCTGTATTTTGTTTTTGAGCCCGGGATTATATTAACAATATAGCGCGGGTCTTCCAGGTTAACCTCATCCTTTGCGCCGAACCTGTAAACTATGAAATACTGGGCCAGATCCCCGTCCTTTGCGGCTGCGGGGGCAGTCCATTCCAGCGTCACGCCCGCTGAATCACCCTTTGCGTTCAGGCTGGTTACGGCCATAGGAGGCGTATTATCCTTCCAGGGCATTAGCGGGGGAAGAGCCGGATACTTATAGAAGTTATCCTTAAGTGAATCGGCAAAACCGCTGAAGTTGTTGGTTATGGATTTAGAGCTGAAAAATACCTCGCCATGCACGTTGGGGGTCCTGCGGTTCAGCCGCAGCTGGTCGCCGAGCTCGGACTTGAGTCCCTTATAGTTCGGTGCGGCCATGGCGCTTGAATACTGTCCAATGTACAGGTGAACACCGTCAGTCACGGTTGACCACCAGGGGAGCAGCTTTGCGTAGTCTGCCTTTGCGTGGTTAATTTCCCAGTAGAGCTGGGGATTGATGTAATCCAAGCTCTTAGCCTTTATCCAGGCCAGGGGATCGCAGTAAATTATGTCAAAAGAGCTAAAACCATTGGTATTTGCGTATTTATTCTGTACGATGCCGAAGGGACTTATACCGAACTTAACTCTTGGTTTAACGACTTTAATGGTGTCGTAGATCTTAGCCATCAGGTCGTTGATGTTATTCCTGCGCCAGTCGTCGATATTTGTGAAGCTTCCCTTATACTTTTCGTATGTAACCGAATCCTCGTTAGCGACTTTGGGTCCGTACGGGTAGAAATAGTCGTCAAAGTGAATACCGTCCACGTCGTAGTGGCGCAGAACGTCGGAAACTACGCTGAGTACATAGGTCTTAACTTCAGGCAGACCCGGATCGAGCATTTTGTAGTTGCTGAAGCTTAACAGCCAGTCGGGGTGCAGTACCGAAACATGGTTGGGGGCAGGCTCATAGTCGTTGATGGTTTTTACTGCCCTGTAAGGGTTAAACCAGGCGTGCAGCTCCATGCCCCTGGCGTGTGCCTCGGAAATTGCAAACTGAAGCGGATCAAAGAACGGTTCGGGTGCCTTGCCCTGTTTACCTGTAAGCCAGTATGACCAGGGTTCAACCGATGACTGATAGAGAGCGTCGCACTCGGTGCGGATCTGGAAAATAACAGCGTTTACACCTGCTGCCTTAAGCCTGTCGAAAGTCTGAACGAGTTCGGCGATCTGGGCTCCGGGAGTAGCATTTTTGTCTGTCGGCCAGTCGATATTGGCAACAGTAGCCACCCATGCACCGCGGAATTCCCTTTTCGGGGGCACCTGCTGTGCAAAGAGTGAAGAACACAATAAAACTGAAACTAACAGTATTATTCTTTTCATGGCTTAGTACTTCTTTTGTTATGGTGATAGATTGATTATTGGAAAAATGTCCACGTAAAAGTAATGCATTTAGGTGAAAAAAACCCGCACGGGATTCACAAAAGAACGTTTCAAATGAAAAAACTTTCTCTTTTAGAGTAATGAAACAGTGATAAAATATGCTTATTTTTCCTTAACGATTCACTTGTCCCCCTTTTTCGCAATAAAAACGGAATTACAGATGAAAAGAAAGTATTGGGTGCTAATAGCCATAGCCGTAATCATTATTGCCTACCTTACCTACAGGATGTTATTTGTGCACGAGAAGGTAAGGATCATCAGCGTAAAAAGAGGCAACCTGATAACACTCATTTATGCAACGGGGACCGTTTCGGCAGATTCGGTGGCTGTGCTGAGATCGGAGGCGGGGGGAATAGTAAAGTATATAATTGGGCGCGAAGGAACGACGGTAAGAAGAGGCCAGGTGCTGCTGCGTACCGATAACAGCGACCAGCTGCTGAAGCTCCGGGATGCTGAAAACCAGATACAGACGGCAAAAATTGACCTGGCTTCGCGGGAAAGGGACCTGCAGAGAAAGGAAAGCCTCTATAACGCCAAAAGCATCACAAAAAAAGAATATGAGGATGCAAGGCAGGATTTTGAGCTATCCAGGCTCAGCCTCAGCCAGAAAGAGCTTGCAGTCGACATAGCGAGACAGAATATTTCCAAAACCGAAATTACGGCGCCCTTTTCCGGGGTGCTGGTCAGCGTAAAAATCAAGCTGGGGGATAACCTTACTCCCAACAGCGAATGCTTCGAAATCCTGGCCCCGGGCTCCATACTGGTCCAGGGAGAAGTGGATGAGCAGGACCTGGGCAGGATCGGAACCGGCATGCAGAGCATCGTAGCCTTCGACGCTTACCCGGATGAAAGGTTTGAAGGGGTGGTAAGCCGCATAGTGCCGAGGACGGATGAGACAACAAAAACCTCCAGGGTCTATATAAGGCTCCGGAAACCGCCCGAAAAGCTGAACATAGGGATGACGGCAACAATTAACATCAAAGCCGGTGAAAAACCGGATGCACTCCTGCTGCCGAGGACGGCAATCTTCCTGGAAAACAGGAATTCATACGTATACACCGTGGAAAATGAGCGCCTGAAGAAAATCCAGCTTCCCATGGGTGAATCCGACGGCCGCTTTGCTGACGTGAGTAACAGCAGCCTCAAAGAGGGCATGCAGATAGTGGACCAGCCCAGAAATACATATAAAGACAACATGAAAGTCGACGTGAACTAGCGTGAGAGCACAACTCAGATTTATATTGTCCGTGGCCTTTAAGCACCTGGGTGCCAAGAAAAAACAGACTACCCTCGTGATTACGGGTGTTGCAGTGGGTGCAATGGTGATGATACTTACCTTTGCCCTTACGCAGGGCATTATTGAGGACATACAGAACAAGATCATCGAGATCTCACCCCTTGTCATCATAAAGGGTGAAAAAGTTCAGGGCAAGGAGCACCTCATAATGAAATCCACGCCCGGGGGCGATGACTATTTTTATATGGCCTCACGCATTACTCCCGATGAGAAAAAAGAACTGAAGGCCTATCCCGAAGTAATCTCCATTGCAGACGCGCTGCCGGAAATTGATGCCGTTTCGCCCTTTGTACAGACCCGCGGCGTACTGCGCTCGGGCACCCTATACCGTACGTGCATTGTCAAAGGCATTATTCCTGAACGCGAGGCCCGCATTGCCGGATTGGAACGCAACGTGAAAACCGGCAGCCTCAGCGAACTGACCTATACGAAAGACGGCATCATACTGGGATCGGGACTAGCAAAGAAGCTTAAGGCGGAATATCACGACCTCCTCAGCCTTGCCGGTGAAAACGGCCGGATATACCGCCTGAGAGTAGTGGGCATCTTCACCAGCGGATTCAGCGCAACGGACGACAATTTTGCATACGTGAGCCTGAAGCTTGCACAGATGATAAACGGCTTTAACAATAATGTGGTCTCGGGCATTGGTCTCCATACCACCTCTCTTGCAGCCGTAAACGAGGTAGCCTCACGCATTGAACAGCTCACCGGCTACAAGGCCGAGACCTGGGAGGAGGCAAACGAGAACGTGCTTACGCTCTTCAAGAGGAATAATAACATTACACTCTTTCTCGTGATCTTTGTTTTTCTTGTTGCGGGCTTCGGAATTGCGAATGTGCTAATAACCATAGTGCTTCAGAAGCAGAGGGATATAGCGATCATGAAATCCATGGGAGTTTCCAGCTCAACCATAAAAATGATATTCCTCACCGAAGGAATGATATTCGGCATAACCGGGGCCGTAATAGGCATGACGGCAGGCCACCTGCTCACAAACTTCATTTCCTCACTCCCACTGTCATTCGGCGAAAGCGCCGTCGTAAGGGGCGACCATATAGTGACTGTCCAGAAAGCCTCGTCATTTGTCATAGTTGCGGTATTTTCAGTCCTGGTCAGCGCCATCTCAAGCTATATTCCCTCGAGACGCGCGGCAAAATTAAAACCGGTGGATATACTAAGGGCATGAAATTTAACTATCACATACTGCACATTGCCTTCAGGCAGCTCATGCACAGGAAGCGCCAGACAATACTTACCATCTCCGGGATCGGGGTGGGTGTGATGGTGCTGATCTCGGCCGTATCCC
This sequence comes from Ignavibacteriales bacterium, assembly GCA_050258815.1. Classification (GTDB taxonomy): domain Bacteria; phylum Bacteroidota; class Ignavibacteria; order Ignavibacteriales; family SURF-24; genus JAAXKN01. The sequence continues at coordinate 8,092 of JBLMZM010000321.1, read as the reverse complement.
TGATGGACGGACTATTAAGCGGGTTTATTGATAAGATAGTAAACATTGCGCCCCACATCGTGGTCAGCGGGGAAAGAATAATGCCCATACTCCCCGATTTGCTTTATCCCACGGATGCCAGCACCGCGGTTAACCTCATAAAGCACGTGGAAAGGCAGGATGAGGAGGTAATTAAAAACTATACCAGGGTGGAAAGCATCATTCGTTCCGAGCGCCGTATAACGGTAATTGCACCGGTCGTGGGAATCAATATAATAGCAAAATACGGCACAATATCGCAGCCGCTGAAGCTCTTCGGCATCAATCCCTCAAGGCAGGATGAGATCGTGAAGTTCAGCGGGAGTATGATTGAAGGGAGGTTCCCGGAACTGGAAAGGACACCCGACGGCATGCTGATGGGAACCACGGCGGCAAAGGACTTCGGACTCAGAACGGGCGACAAGCTGCAGATGGTATCCAACTCGGGCAGGACATACGATACCAGGATTGTGGGCATCTTCTCCACCGGCATTAACGATATAGACAACAACGCCTACGTGAATCTGAGACTCGCACAGAATATGGGTGATTATTCACCCGACGAGGTAACTGGCCTTTATCTCAGGGTGAGCGACCTTGCCTCCGATGCCCCTATTGCAAGGGCCATCGAAAGGCAGACCGGCTACAGCTCCAAAACCTGGGAGGAGACTGCCGCAAGCGTTATCGCCCTGTTCAGGATGATCTCCATGATGGTCTATTTCCTCGTATTCTTTGTTATACTGGTAGCCGGGTTCGGCGTGGCAAACGTGCTCATTACGAACGTGCTTGAAAAATACCGCGATATTGCCGTGCTGAAATCCATAGGCTTTAAAAAGCAGGAGATAACGATTATTTACCTGCTGCAGGGCATGTTCGTTGCGCTATTGGGTGCAGCAGCAGGCTGCCTTTTGGGATATATCCTGATACTCATTATGAGTTCAATTCAGATTACCCCCTCGCAGTCGGGTTCCGTCCGCTCAGACAGGCTGCAGATGGGCAGGAGTCCCTGGTATTTCGTGCTTGCCTCGCTCTTTGCGCTCGTGGTGAGCCTGATTGCATCTATAGGTCCCGCCCGCGGGGCTGCAAAGGTGAACCCGGTGGAGATTTTGCGGGGGGAAAGGTAATACAGTTAAAAATTAAATGCAGATAAGTCTTCAGGTGTAAACACAGGAACAAAATAATATGCCGGATACGATCATAAGATTTGAGCACGTGTGCAGGAAGCTCATTTCAAAGAGCAACAATGAGGAAATTGAGACCACAATTCTGCCCGACCTCAGTTTTGAGATAGGCCGCGGGGAATTTACAGCTATTACGGGGCCCAGCGGCTCCGGAAAGACTACTCTTTTGTACCTCATGGGGGGATTGGACAAGCCCACGTCGGGCAGGGTATTCCTGGATAACGAGGAGATATCGGCCATGGATGAGGATGAGCTCGCCTCGGTGCGCAATAAGAAACTGGGTTTTGTCTACCAGTTCCACTTTCTGCTGCCGGAATTTAGCGCGCTTGAAAACGTGATGATGCCGATGCTGGCAAGAGGCAGGTTCAGTGCACCGAAAGCGCGCGAAAGGGCAATGGAGCTTTTAAGCGACGTGGGCATACCTGATAAAATGAACAGCAAACCCAACCAGCTCTCGGGAGGACAGCAGCAAAGGGTTGCCGTGGCGCGCGCGCTGGCCAATCAGCCGCTCGTGCTTCTGACTGATGAGCCGACCGGCAACCTGGATTCGAAGAACTCAGCCCTGGTTTTCGAGCTCTTCAGGGAGCTGAATGAAAAATACAACCAGACTATAATTGTAGTAACCCACGACGAACGCTTTGCCTCGGGCACACACAGGATAATTCACATACTTGACGGCAAAATCGACAGCGACAGGAAGCCGCAGTAGGCTCATTTACCGCTCAGAATTAAGACCGCAGCCGCAAACTCGGCGCAGCACCAGGATAGAGGCGAAGCGGGACTGCAGTCTGTTTCATTAAGATATATTCTTTCGGGCATGAGTCCGTATACATTCGAATTCTGCACCATCCAGTCGATATGCTTTTTTGCCAGCTGCCGGTCGCCATACTTCAGCTGGTACTGGGCAGAGGCCGGGGTGGTAAAAAAGAAAAGGTCTCCGCCGTAGCTGCTTAAGCCGCCGTTGTCTGCCGCCTCAAAATACTGCACTCCCCCATTCATTTTAACGTTGTTCTTCTGAATGAACTCGTTGGTTATTTTCAGCTCTTTGGTGTTAGGGAATCCCCATATCACGCCGAAGTTAAGCGAGGTATCCCACAGGAAAAGAGTGTCGTTTGTGGCACCGGTCAGACTCGCATTTCCCTCTTTAACACCGTGAAAGCGTACATCTGCAAGTATATTTCTTTTCTTATCCAGTGTCCTTGTAAGTGACATGGCGATTGTTTCCGAGGCCTTTTTGTATGCCAGTGACTTATCATTATCACCCATTTCCTTTGCGATGCCGGAAGCCGTGCTGAGTGCTGCAGAGCAGGTCATGTTGGTTGAAGGCAGGTACCCGGTCCATTCCACAATGCCTCCCTCGTAAAGGAGTCCCGTCTTATCAATGTGTTCAACGAGGAAATCGGCCAGCAGGTAGATGAAGGATTTATCGCACAGCCATTCCTTTTTCAGATCATGGTACGACTTTACGAGCTGGATATAGTATCCGTTGGCGTCCCATTCCGGCTCATCATATCGTGCTCCGCTGCCGGCATCCACGGCTTTGGCGTGAGCATCGTAGCGGGCATAGAACTCACCCCTGCTTTTCTCAGGGACCGAGGGGTTTGTCCAGAAGCTGATCACGCTTTTAGCCTCATCGGTGTGGCCCGTCATGAGGAAAACCCTTGCCACCATCATTGCGTCCCTGGGGTAGAGCTGGGGCATATTGTTAGTAACAAACTGTCCCGTAATATCCGCCGGTATCATGCCGTTCAGGCAGGCCGATTTTGCGGCGTAGAGGTTTCTCTTGTAAAATTCAAGGTACCGGGTGTTTTCGGCGTTTTTCTGCTTAAATTCAGGCAGGCTGCCGCCGTTCATCCATTTATTCCAGTAGCTGGAGGCGGTTTTGTGCAGGTCCTGTTCATCCTTAATATCCTTGATTTTCTGCAGGGCTTCGGTGCGGCTTTGGGCTGCGACGGTTATAATTTCGAGTTTTTCCTTCTGTCTAAGCCTGCCGAATACGGTAATGGAAGAGTCATTTACCTCGAGGATGTATTTTGAGAGTCCGGGGGCGACTGCTATTACGGTACCATTATTCCAGCTGGCAACGGCCGTATTGCCCTCTTTAACCAGTGAGGTGAGGGTGATGGTTTTATCCGTGACGATTCTTTTCCTCAGCTGCATATCGAACTGCTGGGAGGTCTGGGCCGCGGGTCCCTCCACTTCCAGCGAGAGTATCACAGCATCCCTGGGGTGCACAAAGCAGCGCACCTTCTTGGTATTCCCCTGAGAGGTGGAGGTGCGGGTAAGTGTTGTAAAAAAGTCCTCCATTCCGAGTGTCTTATTCTCTTTGGGCTTCTGCGTGGTGCGGAAGGAGGGGATATCCATTTCCTCAGAGAGCTTAAATGAGCTGGAGGATATATAATCGGCCGTATAGTCTTTAAAGTAAAAATGCTGAATTCCCCCGGAGCCCGAGATGGCTTTGATCCTGTCATCGTCCGAATAAACGGCGCAGATGTTGCCGTTGCCTAGTATTGCGTTACCCTTCCAGGGCCGGCGTATGTTTGAGGTATCCTGAGCGAACAGCTGCACGGTCATAATTAAAAACAGTAAAGTGGCTGATGAATACTTAACCAATTGCAGGGCGGGTCTTGTTCCCATTTAGAGTCTCCTCAGAGTTATAGAGAATAATGAATAAACGGAAAACTAATATACTTAATGGAAAGAATAAAAGGTATAGGCGGCTTTTGGTGGGTGGATAAACGAAAGGGCCCGCTGAAGGGGCCCCTCATATTAGAAATATTGGAAGATCAGCGGTTATTTCTGGACTGTTTCAGCATCCATTCATAGAGCTGCGGGTTGTTGTAAGTTTCAGTCCATGAATCGTGGCCCGCATCGGGATAAACTGTAAACTGCACGTTCCCGCCGCATTTTTTCAGCGAATCCACCAGTTCCACGGATCTTTCGAAAGGTACGGCGCGGTCCTTTTTACCGTGGAAGACCCAGATCGGGAGCTCTTTGAGGCTGCAGACCGTCTCAACGTTACTCCAGCCGCAAATGGGAGCAATTGCGGCAAAGCGGTCGGGGAATGCCTCGGCCATTTTCCAGGTGGCATATCCACCCATGCTGAGGCCGGTAACGTAGACGCGGCTTTGATCCACGTCGTATTTAGCCTCAAGGTCATTCAGCAGTGCATCGAGACCCTCAATTGACCATACCTGGTCGTCGGGGCACTGGGGGGATACGAGGATAAAAGGGAATGATTTCCCGCGTTCCACCAGTTTCGGGGGCCCGTGTCTTTTAACCATATTCACGTCACTGCCGCGTTCGCCCGAGCCGTGCAGGAACAGGACGAGCGGCCATTTTTTTTCGTCATTTCCGTATTCTTCGGGCAAATAGAGCAGGTAGTCTATATTGACCCTGGTTTTAACTACTTTAGAAAAGTGCTTGGATAGCTGGCTACCCTTCATATCAGTAGACTCCTTTGTAGCAGAACAGCCCGAAAGCAGACTGATCCCTAAAATAAAAAAAGCTGCAGCGAACAATTTCTTCATAATGGCTAACCCGGTTTTTGAGTAAAAATTGAAGGCCGTAAGTTAGCAATTAAAACTATAAAAATAAAAACAGAGGCGGGAAAAGCCATCCCCCGCGTAATGCGTCCCTGCGAAACATATTAAATTCCAAACCCGCCGGGGATATAAATCCGCGGCGGCATTTAAATAATGTTCACAAAAATCCCTCAAAAAATCACGTCCAAAATTTATTGATGCTTCCTTTTTTCCAGTTCATTCCATATGAGGGCGGCGGCGCCCAGCACGGCTGTATTGCCCTGTGTGAGTGCCGATGGGATGAGTTTCACCTTATTGCGGAAAATATTAAGCATATAATCTTCCATGTATTTTTTTGCCGGTTCAAATATAAGGCTGCCCGCTGAGGCCAGGCCTCCGAAGAGGATGATGGCTTCGGGGCTCGTAACCGCAACCGCGTCGGCGAGTTTAATGCCGAGCACCTTACCGGTAAAATCGAAGGCTTCGAGCGCCAGTTTATCCCCGTTTTCAGCGGCCTCATATATCATCCTGGCATCCAGGTCGTTGAAACTTATGGCGCGCAGGCTGCTTTCAGTTGTAGTATTGCATATCAGCTCATAGACCGTGCGGCGTATACCGCTGGCCGAGGCGTAGGTTTCGAGGCATCCCCGGCGTCCGCATCCGCAGACTCTGCCATTGGGGTCATAGATTGTGTGGCCTATTTCGCCCGCAAATCCGTCGTGACCGTACACGAGTTCCCCGTTTACCACGATTCCGCTGCCGAGGCCCGTTCCGAGTGTAATCACAATAAAATTCTTCATTCCGCGTGCAGCGCCGAACTGCATTTCGCCGATTGCGGCTGCGTTGGCGTCGTTGGTGATGGCAGCCGGCAGGTCGTAGTATTTTCTGATGATCTTAAGCACGTCAACCGTGCCCCAGCTGAGGTTAGGCGGCTGTTCTACTGTGCCCTTATAATAATTTGCATTGGGGGCGCCGATTCCGATTCCTATAAAATTGCACTTGTCAGCAATAGTGGCGAAGGTATTATCGACCTCCTGGTGCAGCCTTTCGAACAGCATTTCGGCTTTTTCGTGTGACCTGGTGGGGATGGAAGATTCAGCCAGGGAGCGGCCCTGCTTATCCACGAATCCCAGCACCGTGTTAGTGCCGCCGATATCAACGCCCAGAGTTACGTCAGTCTTATTCATATTATGCCTTTTTTAAGTAAACGGGTACGTGACCTTTAAGTCCGTAATAAGCTATAAACAGGTAGCAGATAACGGGCATAAAGAAAGCGTGATGGATGCCGATATTATCGGCAATATAGCCCTGCAGCAGAGGCAGGAGGGCGCCGCCCACTATAGCCATGCAGAGAATGCCCGAAGCCTGACCTGTATGCCTGCCGAGACCGTCAATTGCCAGCGTAAAGATTGTAGGAAACATAATTGAGTTAAAAAGGCCTATAATGAGCATGGCCCACATTGCAACGTGGCCGAAGGACAGCATGGAAATAATGACGAGAGCCGCGGAAATGAATGCGTTAAAGGCCAGCACGCCGCCCGGTTTAATTTTCCTCTGTACGGCCGAACCTATGAATCTGCCCACCATGGCGCCGCCCCAGTAGAAGGAGACGTACTTGCCTGCCTCGGCAGCCGGGAGGTTAGCTATAAAAGGCTGTCCCAGGTAATTAACGAGGAAGCTGCCTATGGATACTTCGGCGCCCACGTATACGAAGATGCCGAGAGCTCCGAGCACGAGATGGCGGTAGCCCCAGGCGCTTTCGTGGTGGTGGTCATAGCTGGCGCCCCCGCCGTTGCTGGCGCCGGATGATGCGGCTTCTACGGCCGGGAGTTTGAACATTGCGAATATGCCTGCAATTACGAACAGGGCTGCTGCCAGACCCAGGTACGGCACCTGGACGGCTGCGGCCTCTGTGGCCTGGTAAGCTGAAAGCTGTGCGGGGTTCAGTTTAGCAATTTCTTCTGTACTTTTGACGGCAACAGAAAGTATGAGCAGCGATCCGAAGTACGGGGCCACGGTTGTGCCGAGAGAGTTAAAAGCCTGAGTAAGGTTCAGGCGGCTGGAGGCCGTTTCCGGTTTGCCCAGAATAGCCACGTACGGGTTAGCTGCCACCTGGAGCAGTGTAATTCCCGCGGCCAGCACGAAGAGCGCAAGCAGGAACATAGGATACGAGCGCAGGGCTGCTGCAGGGTAGAAGAGCAGGCAGCCGATGCCCGCGGTTGTAAGTCCGATTATAATTCCCTTTTTATAGCCTATTTTCTCCACAAGAATACCCGAGGGGAGCGAAACGATGAAGTAAGCCCCGAAGAAGCAGAACTGAATGAGCATAGCCTGGGTATAGTTAAGGGAGAAGACGGCTTTAAAGTGGGGGATGATTATATCGTTAAGGCAAGTCAGGAATCCCCACATAAAGAACAGCGTAGTAAGCACGGTAAGGGCAGGTGTATAGTTTTTCTCCGCCTGCTCCGTAATCTTGGGTGTATTAATAGCTGGAGTTGATACTGCCATTATTATCTCCTTAATAAAGATTTATGTATGTATTTAATAAGTCCTTTGTCCTAAGTCAGTAATACAGAGAGCCCCGGCTTTTGTTTTCTCCACGGACTCAGGGCCACAGGCCATCATCACTTTTTAATTTTTCGCTGACTTCAGAAGTCATCATACTGATAATATCCGTCTTTATAGGATAACAGTTTAGTCATTTCATTATACACACATCAAATAAACCATGCACATTGCAGCGTCACAGAAAAAGGAGTATTCATGAGTTCAATATACAACTATGGGATTAATTTAAGCAAGATTGAGGGGAGAACAAAAATACAGTCTGGCAATATTTCAATACGGATAACAAAATAGTTTAACATGTGGATGTGCCGTAAAATCCAGGGGCCGGATATTTAATACTTCTTCCTGCTGAACACCTTAAAAACTATATTAATCAGCATAATAAGCATTATCAGCACGAGGGCGGCGGCCCAGGCCTGGCGGTTCCAGTCCCCGAAAGGAGCCGTTTCACCCGCGGCCCTGGCAACTGATAAAAGGATTCCGGTAAAAATACCCTATTTACGGTTCCGGATAATGCTATAATATTTCTGAAATCAGCAGCATGAATGACCATTCGGGTCCTGTGCTTGTTCATTCACGGCCGCTTTAGATGAATGAATAATTAAACCGGTCAGAACTGATATGAGAATGTCATTCTTCCCACAAGATCTTTAGCATCGGTGCCCGAGTAAGATATCAGCTCCATGTTAGGCATCAGGCTTACGCTTTTATCCAACTGGAAATCCACTGCTCCCAGCAGGAGGTTTGTCCTGTCGTGCTTATCCAGGTCTGTATTGGGGCTGTACCTGTCGTATCTTCCGA
>JBLMZM010000320.1:0-4561 GCA_050258815.1 Ignavibacteriales bacterium | reverse complement strand
AGTTCTGAAACTTTGCTGAAAGAAATAAGAATTGAAAGAGAAAAGCAGATAAATTCATCTAAGACAAGAAATAAACCCATCGCTGCCCTTACAAAATTCGAGGAAGGTGAATTACCGTTATTGCCAACAAATTGGGCATGGATTAAACTTGATGAAATTTTGACTTCTGTTAAAGACGGTCCACACTATAGCCCTAAATATCAAGAATCAGGCATCCCATTTATAAGTGGGGGGAATATCCGGCCAGAAGGAATTGACTTCTCAACTGCTAAATACATTTCGAAAGAATTGCATGAAGAATTATGTAAGAGATGTAAACCTGAATTAGGGGACATTTTATATACGAAAGGTGGAACAACAGGAATCGCGCGTGTTAATACATATGGTTTTGATTTTGATGTATGGGTACATGTAGCAGTATTGAAACCAATCAAAATGATTTTCCCTTTCTTCTTGCAATATGCTCTTAATTCTAACCATTGTTATAAGCAATCACAAAAATATACACATGGAGTTGGTAATCAAGATCTTGGACTGACAAGAATGGTATTGATTACTCTCCCTATTTGTTCGACAGAAGAACAACATCAAGTTGTTCAGGAAATTGAATCCCGCCTTAGTGTATGCGATAAAATAGAAGAAACGATTGAGCAAAGCTTAAAACAGGCTGAAGCGTTAAGACAAAGTATATTAAAGAAAGCTTTCGAAGGTAAACTTGTGCCGCAGGACCCGAATGATGAACCTGCATCCAAACTGCTTGAAAGAATCCGTGCCGCAAAACAGGCAACTGGAAGACTAACAACTAAAAATTCAAAACTTAAAACCCAAAACTAAGAAAATATGATAGATAATACATCAGGCATCGTAAGTAAAGTATGGAGCTTCTGCAACACTTTAAGGGATGACGGCGTAAGTTACGGGGACTATCTGGAGCAGCTTACATATTTGCTCTTCCTTAAAATGGCTGACGAATTCAGCAAGCCGCCTTACAAACGCAACCTTTCTATTCCGGCCGAGTACGGTTGGGAAAGTCTTGTGGGAAAAACAGGCGCGGAACTTGAAGCGCATTATATAACACTGCTAAGTGAGTTGGCAGGACAGAAGGGAATACTGGGACAGATATTTACCAAGAGCCAGAACAAGATACAGGACCCGTCAAAGCTCTTTAAGCTTATCGATATGATAGACAAGGAAAAGTGGAGCAGCATGGGTGCGGACATAAAAGGAACCATATACGAAGGCTTACTTGAAAAAAACGCTGAAGATACTAAAAGCGGAGCGGGACAGTACTTTACTCCAAGACCTTTAATAAGCACCATGGTGGAATGCCTGAATCCCGATCCAGATAAAACTATTGCCGATCCTGCCTGCGGCACAGGAGGCTTCTTCCTTGCGGCGCATGATTTCATTCTGAAAAAGCATTCGCTGGATTCCGAACAGAAAAAGCATCTGAAATTCAAAACCTTTTACGGCAATGAAATTGTAGCTAATACAAGGCGGCTTTGCCTGATGAATCTATTTCTCCACAACATCGGCGATATTGACAGCGAGAACGTGATATCTCCTGCAGACTCTTTAATCGCAGATACCGGCGCAAGATACGATTACGTCCTGACAAATCCTCCCTTCGGCAAGAAAAGCAGCATGACGTTCACCAACGGCGACGGCGAGCAGGAGAAAGAAGATCTTACATATAACCGTCAGGATTTCTGGGCTACAACCAGCAACAAGCAGCTGAACTTCGTGCAGCACATACACACAATGTTGAAGACGACGGGCAAGGCGGCTGTAGTTGTACCTGACAATGTATTGTTTGAAGGCGGAGCAGGAGAGACAGTAAGAAAGCAGTTGCTGGATAAAATGGATGTGCACACAATACTAAGATTGCCGACAGGAATATTCTACGCGCAGGGAGTAAAAGCCAATGTAATATTTTTCGATGCCAAACCGGCAAGCAAAGAGCCATGGACTAAAGAAGTCTGGTATTACGATTACAGGACAAACATTCATCACACCTTAAAGAAAAACCCAATGAAGCTGAGCGACCTGCAGGATTTCATCCAGTGCTATAATCCCGATAACAGGCACAAGAGATCGGAGACATACCACCCCGAAACAAACCCTGAAGGCCGCTGGCGCAAATTCACCTATGAAGAAATCACCGCCCGCGACAAAACAAGCCTGGACATAACCTGGATAAGGGACAAGTCCCTGGCTGATCTAGACAACCTCCCGGACCCGGAAGTCCTAGCCGCAGACATAATAGGAAATTTGGAGGCTGGGCTGGAGAGTTTCAGGGAGATAATTGCTACATTGAAAAATAGGGAATAACATTATTCTGATAACTTTAAATGCCAAATTCTGTTAAGCTAAGACCTTTAAAAATAGTGAGGGAAAAAATTGATTAATAAGATTCGCCTAAAATTCGGCCACACATCAGAGGCGCAAGCAGAAGAAATAAATATAACCCATATTACTGTATTTGTTGGCCCGAATAATTCTGGCAAAAGCAAGATCCTAAGCGAATTATTCCAATATTGTCGCGAAGGTATAAAAAATGCTCAAGATGTTATACTTGATGAAGTTACTTTCGCTGCTATTGATACAGCCGAAGCGGAAGCGGCTATTGATACAGCCGAAGCGGAAGCGGCTATAAATAACATTCTCTTGAAACCTAATTTTAACGAAACAATTCAGGAAGGGAATATACTTGTTGGAAAGTTTGGAGAGCGCATTCAGATAAATTATGGGGTTCAGGTTCAAGCAGTTAAATCTCCTTCTACAAATCACAATTCATTTTGTCACTATTTCTTAAGATAAAGTACTTTAATGTTGAATGGAATGAATCGGATTAATCTTACTCATAAACAGCCAGCTGGTGATTTACAATCACCACCACAAACAAGTTTTCAAGTACTTTTTAAAAATAGAGAGAAACGCTATGAAGTTCGGCGAATCATTAATGATGCGTTCAATTTGCATTTTGTAATAGATCCAACTGAACTTGGGCAATTTAAAATTCGTTTGTCCAGCAATTCTCCTGCAAATGAATTGGAAGAATGTGGTATACACACAGAAGCAATTCAGTTTCATGCAGCAGCATTACCTATTGAAAGAGCAAGTGATGGAGTTAAAGCCTTTACGGGAATAATAACTGAAGTAATAGCTGGTGATCCTCATATAATATTAATAGATGAACCCGAAGCATTTCTTCATCCAGCGCTTTCCTATAAGCTAGGTTTAGAGCTTTCACGTGCTGCAGCCAAATCTGAAAAACGGGTTTTCATTTCAACTCATAGTTCAAGCTATCTCATGGGATGCATTCAATCAGGAGTTCCGGTTAATATTGTTAGACTTACCTATCATAGTGGAATTGCAACTGCACGGTTGCTCCCAAGCAATGAAATATTAAATTTAATGCGTAATCCCTTATTGCGATCAACAGGAGTATTAAATGGTCTTTTTTACGAATATGTAGTTGTAACGGAATCAGATGCAGATCGGGCATTCTATCAGGAGATCAATGAACGTTTATTAAGATTCAAACCAGAATGGGGAATTCCTAATTGTTTATTTATTAATGCACAAAATAAACAAACTATTCATACCATTATTAATCCTTTAAGAAAATTAGGGATTCCAGCTGCAGGAATTGTAGATGTTGATGTGGTTAAAGAAGGTGGCAGATCTTGGACAAATCTCTTAAGTGGCGCAAATATTCCTGAAATAAATCAGCAAGCTCTTTCAACTTTCCGGGGTAATATTAAAAAAGCGATGGATGATTCTGGGAAAGACATGAAACGCGAAGGTGGAATTAATATTCTCAAAGATGAAAATTACGAAGCAGCTGAAAATCTTTTGAGACAGTTATCGGAATATGGTATTTTTGTAGTCCCAGGTGGGGAACTAGAATCATGGTTGAAAACTTTAGGAGCAACTGGCCATGGCCCCAACTGGTTGATCGAAATGTTTGAAAAAATGGGAGAGGATGCAGAGAGTCTCAATTATGTGCGCCCTGAAAACAACGATGTCTGGGACTTTATGAAAAGTGTAAATGAATGGCTTATAAATCCGAAACGAAAAGGTATTCCTAAGTAAAACAATAAAATGATTGATAGAATCATATTTGTTCGCCGCAGTAATTTTATAAATCATATAGGGAACTAGCACGTTAGTATTCCCTCTGGTTTTATAAACTTACATTCAAATCAAACCCATACTTCTGATAACTTATAAAACCCTTCTTCTGATTTTCATTTATCCAGCCGGCCTCTTTGTGACTCATCTCTTTGAGCTCTTCTGTGGAAAATCCTTTGAACTTTTCATATGCCCCGGCTAAAATGGCAAGCTCTTCTTTTGTGAAAACACTTTCATCAAAATCTTTTGCCCCGGCGAATTTTTCGTGATACTCATCTTTTATTAAAACTGACCCGGCTTCCAGGTATCCCTTTTCCTGCAGTAGATCGAAATTTGAACCGTACCTGTAAACTACGGGTCCCATCTGTATGGCCTGATATCTTAAACCCGATATTGAATACCCGCTGTACTTGAAATTAAGGAA
>JBLMZM010000319.1:0-10230 GCA_050258815.1 Ignavibacteriales bacterium | reverse complement strand
TATCGCCGAAGCCGGTGTCAATCACAATGGTTCTCTGGAACTGGCAATGAAGCTTGTTGAAGCTGCAAAAGAAGCGGGTGCAGACGCAGTAAAGTTCCAGACTTTTAAGGCTGAAAAACTAGTGAGCAGAAAAGCAGTAAAAGCCGAATATCAAATGAATTCAACTTCTGCTGATGAAAGCCAGTTTAATATGATAAAAAAACTTGAGCTCTCTCAGGATGATCATATTAAGCTTTTTGACTTCTGTAAAAAAACAGGAATAGAATTTTTATCATCCCCTTTTGACGAGGAAAGTGCAGATTTCCTTGATGAAATTGGACTTGAAATATTCAAAATACCTTCCGGTGAGATAACAAATATACCTTTCCTTAAACATATTGCACAAAAGGGCAAAAAAATTATTTTGTCAACCGGAATGTCTCAGCTGGGTGAAATTGAAGAAGCATTATCTGTAATCAATGCTTATAACACTGGCGATGTAGTTCTTCTTCATTGTGTTACAGAGTATCCTGCTCCATATGGAGAAATTAACTTAAGAGCAATGCTGACCTTGAAACAGGCTTTTAATATCAGAGTCGGTTATTCGGATCATTCTCCCGGAATAGAGATTTCACTTGCCGCTATTGCTCTTGGTGCCGAAGTGATTGAAAAACATTTCACTCTCGATAAAAATCTGCCTGGTCCAGACCATAAAGCATCACTTGAACCCGAAGAATTAAAAAATATGATTGCCTCCATAAGAAATATCGAGAAATCTTTGGGAGATGGTATTAAAAGGCCGGCAGAATGTGAGATTAAGAATATTCACATAGCCCGGAAAAGCCTCGTGGCGGTAACAGATATTGCTGAAGGAGAACTCATAAGCTTAAGCAATATATCAGTGAAAAGACCTGGAAGCGGTATTTTGCCAAAATACTTAGAACAGGTAATTGGTAAGAGGGCAAGAACATCAATTGCTGCCGAAGAAGTTATGACATGGGATAAGATATGCTGAAACGAAGAAAGATCTGTGTGGTAACTACTTCCCGTGCGGACTATGGCTTGTTATACTGGTTGATGAAAGAGATCCAAAACGATGAAAAGCTGGAATTGCAGATAATAGTTTCCGGAATGCATCTTTCCCCGGAATTCGGGCTCACTTACAAACTTATTGAAAAAGATGGTTTTTATATAAATAAAAAGATCCACATGCTTTTATCCTCAGATGAAGATAAAGCGGCCATTAAGGCTATTGGCGCTGGATGTTTCGGTTACAGTGATGCATTGGAAGACCTAAATCCAGAAATTCTTGTTCTGTTGGGGGACCGATTCGAGTTACTCTCGGCTGCTGTTTCTGCTTTGCTCTTAAAGATTCCAATTGCCCACATTCATGGTGGTGAAACAAGTCAGGGAGCTGTTGATGAAGCCATTCGCCATTCAATAACAAAAATGTCATTTATGCATTTCCCTGCTACTGAGGAGTATCGTTGGCGTATTTTACAGATGGGAGAAAATCCCGGGAATGTTTTCTGCTTCGGTGCCCCGGGACTCGATCATATCTATAAAACAAACTTGTTGGGCAGAAAGGAACTTTCTGAGTTTTTGAATTTCGATTTATCCGGGAAAGTAGCGTTGGCTACATATCATCCTGTTACACTGGAAAATAACACTGCTGCGGAACAGATAGCAAATATTCTTGCAGTACTGGAGCAGACTGATCTTAAAGTCATTTTTACAAAGTCAAATGCAGATTCCGCGGGACGTTTAATAAACCAAATGATTCAGGAATTTTGTCTGGCCAATCCTTCAAAATATAAGTTTTTTGACAACCTTGGACAGGTTGGATATTTAAGCTGTTTAAAGAATTTAGACCTAGTAATCGGCAATTCAAGCAGCGGACTGACAGAAGCGCCATCTTTCAGAATCCCTGTTATAAACATTGGCGACAGACAAAAAGGAAGAACAAAAGCAGAAAATATTTTGGATTCCGAAAATACTGTCGAAAGTATTGTTAAATCAATACATTACGCGTTTTCCGCTACATTTCTGAATAAATGTAAGAATACCATAAATCCTTATGGAAAGTATGATGATGGTAATATTTCACAGAGGATAAAAGAAACACTGAAAAATATTACAATTACTGGTGAGTCCCTTAAGAAAGTTTTTAATGATTTCCCTTTGTCTGCCAATTAGTAGTAGGGGTAGTATAAATTATGAAGAATTTCTCCAAATTTATAATTAATAAAAATTCAACATGCATTGAAGCTCTTAAAGTACTTGACAGCGAAGATTCAAATCAGACACTTTTTGTTGTTGATGAAGCGGAACAGTTGATCGGCACTTTAACCGACGGGGATATTAGGCGAGGGCTCATAAAGGGAATAACTCTTGACGCTCCTGTTAGTAGGTTTTCCAATACTTCGTTTCGCTATATTAACGGCAAAATTAACGTCAAAGAGATTAGACGCCTGAAAAACGAAGGCGTGAAACTGCTCCCCAGACTTTCCAAGGCAAATAAAGTTATAAAAGTATTTGATCTTACCCGCTTGAATTCTATTCTGCCCCTTCACGCTGTCATTATGGCTGGCGGCAGAGGAGAGAGGCTGCGCCCCTTAACAGATAATGTTCCCAAGCCTATGCTGCCCTTAGGTGATAAGCCGATTATTGAGCATAATATCGATAGACTGATTTCATATGGAATTGAAAAAATTACCATTTCAGTCAGGTATCTTGCAAATCAAATAATGGATTATTTCGGCGATGGTTCAGAAAAAGGCATAAAGATTGATTATGTTCAGGAAACGGAGCCGCTGGGCACGATTGGCTGCTTATCATTGCTGGATGACATTAAATATGAGGATATTCTTGTCTTAAATTCTGACCTTTTTACAAACATCGATTTCGAGGACTTCTACTTAAGCTTTGTTGAATCAAAAGCAGATATGGCCGTAGCCTCTATCCCATATTCAATTGATATCCCATATGCCATTATGGAACTAAACGAAAACAGTATAACGAGCTTCAAAGAAAAACCCAAGAATACATATTATGCAAATGCGGGCATTTATTTACTAAAGAAAGAATGTGTAAATCTTATACCAAAGAATGGGTTCTACAATTCAACAGATCTTATGGATTATATACTGCATAACAGCGGGAAACTCATCCATAGTCCTATTACCGGCTACTGGATTGATATTGGTCAGTTCGATGACTACAACAAAGCATTGGAAATTGTAAAACATTTAAAATGATAATGAAAATATTAATTACCATTTGTGCCCGAGGCGGTTCTAAGGGAATTCCCGGAAAGAATATAAAACAGTTAAATGGAAAACCTTTACTGGCATATACCATTGATGTGGCACGGAAATTTCAAAACAGATTTGAGTCTGTCGACATAGAACTCTCAACTGATTCACAAGAAATTTTGAAAGTTGCCTCAGACTTTGCCCTGAAAACTGAATACTGCCGTCCTGAATATTTAGCCGGGGATACCACTGGTAAAATCGATGCCATAAAAGATATAGTTCTATGGAAAGAAAATAAAAACAACGTAAAATACGATTTTGTCCTTGACCTTGATGTTACTTCTCCGTTAAGAAATCTGGAAGATCTTGTTGCGGCATTTGATATTTTAAGGGCTAGCAGTGACGCTATTAATTTGTTTTCTGTCAGCCCGGCCAGCCGAAGCCCGTATTTCAATATGGTCGAACAAAAGGCAAGCGGCTTTTACAATCTTGTAAAACAGGCAGATAATACAATTCTGACAAGGCAGTCCGCACCTAAAGTATACGACCTGAATGCTTCTTTTTATTTCTACAGGAGGAGTTTCTTTGAACAAAATTATAAAGGAGCAATAACAGATAGATCTTTAGTATATGTTGTCCCTCATTCTTGTTTCGACCTGGACCATCCTGTCGATTTTGAAATAATGTCTTTTTTAATTGAGAATAACAGGCTCGATTTCGAATTATGAAGGTATTAATTGTAGGGCTTGGCTCGATTGGCAAAAAACATCTTAAGGCCATAAGAACGATTGATCCTCAATGTGAAATTTTCGCTTTACGTTCCGGCAGGGGATGTTCTATGGTTGAAGATGTAAAGAATATTTACAGCTTAGATGAAATAAAGTCGGACCCTGTTAGTTTCGCAATAATTTCAAACCCTACTTCTGAGCACAAAAATACTCTGCAAAGCCTGTTGAGTCTGGAATGCCCGTTATTTATCGAGAAGCCTCTCCATTCGTCTTTAGACATTGATAATTTTATCGATATAGTAGAAAAAAAGAAAATAACGACATATGTGGCATGCAATTTAAGATTCTTAGATTCTTTGACTTATGTTAAAAAAACTTTTGAATCAGAAAATAAAAGACTTAACGAAGTCAATGTTTATTGCGGCTCCTACCTGCCCGACTGGCGTCCGGGAACAGCTTTTAAGGAGACATACAGTGCCCGACCAGAGCTGGGCGGCGGTGTGCATATCGATCTTATACATGAAATTGACTATCTGTATTGGCTGTTTGGAATGCCCCTGAATGTAAGAAGAACCTTTAAGAAACAGTCATCTCTGCAGATTCAAGCTTATGACTATGCAAACTACCTATTGGAATATGAGGGATTCTGCGCAAACACCGTATTAAATTATTTCAGAAGAGATACTAAAAGAACCCTGGAACTGGTGTTTGAGGGCGAAACCTGGCATATCGATTTGTTAAAAAACCAAATTTCTGTTAACGAAAACATTATTTATAAATCAGAACAGAAAATCGCCGATACATATTTGACCCAGATGGAATATTTTTTAAATAACTTCAAAAAGGAAAATTTCACCTTTAATACTGTTTCTGATGCATTTAACGTGTTAAAAATTTGTTTGGAAAAATGATATTAAAAGAAAAAATAATAATTGTTACCGGGGGCTCCGGTTTAATAGGAAGAGAGCTGGTTGCAGACATCGAGCGTAATGGCGGAAAGGCTATCAATGCTGATATTGGAGCACCAACTGATCTGGAAAAGGGATTTCTGCATATGGATATTACTGATGACTCTTCTATTGAGGAAGGAATCGGCAGAATTGTATCCCGATACGGAAGAATTGACGGTTTGGTGAATAATGCCTATCCTCGTACTAAGGATTGGGGAAGAAAGTTCGAAGATATTGAACCGGCCTCATGGCGAATGAATGTCGATATGCAGATGAACAGCTATTTTGTCATAAGTCAGAATGTACTGAGGCAGATGTCTCACCAGGGGAGCGGCTCTATCGTAAATATAGCTTCAATATATGGCGTGGTGGGAAATGATTTTACCCTTTACGAGGATTATGGTGGTACATCTCCCGCAGCATATTCGGCCATTAAGGGTGGAATTATCAATTTTACACGTTACCTGGCTTCTTATTATGGGAAAAAAGGCATACGTGTTAACTGCGTTTCACCCGGCGGAATGTTCGATAATCAGCATCCCTCGTTTTTGGCAAAATATAATGCAAAAGTTCCCATGGGAAGAATGGGAAATCCGGATGATATTGCTCCGTCAGTTTCTTTCCTTCTTTCAGAAGGAGCAAAATATATTACAGGCCAGAACCTGGTGGTTGACGGCGGGTGGACCTGCATTTAATAACTAACAAATTAAACATGAAAACAGTAAGAATTATTCCAAGACTTGATATAAAAGGACCAAATTTAGTAAAAGGAATTCACCTTGAAGGACTTAGAGTTCTCGGCAATCCGGAGACCTTTGCCAGGTACTATTATGAGAACGGGGCAGATGAATTATTTTATCAGGATGTTGTTGCCAGCCTTTATGAAAGAAACAGTCTGAACGACCTTATCACAAAAACAGCAAAGGAAATATTTATTCCACTTACAGTCGGTGGCGGAATAAGAACTATCGAGGATATACGGTCAGTATTGCGTGCCGGTGCCGATAAGGTATGCATAAACACTGCTGCAATTAAGGAGCCTGAGTTTATAAAAAAAGCTTCAAGAGTATTCGGCTCCTCTACAATTGTAATTGCCATTGAGGCAATCAAACAAACCGAAGGAACTTATCTGGCTTATACTGATAATGGTAGAGAGTATACAGGTGTTGAAGTAGTTGGCTGGGCAAAGAAAGTTGAAGAGCTGGGGGCCGGAGAGATAGTGATAACCTCAGTCGACAGGGAGGGCACTGGAATGGGCTTCGATGTTGATCTGATTAAAATGGTTGCAGAAGCCGTTTCAATTCCCATAATTGCTCACGGCGGCGCAAGCAGCGAGGAGGATATCTGCTGTATGGTTGAAAATTCCAATTCTGATGCCGTAGCGGTTGCTTCAATATTGCACTATGGTCTGATTGATACACAAAATAAGACTGACAATGCCGGCGAGAAAGAAGAAGGGAATTTTGAATTTCTTAAAAGCGGCAAGTCATTCTCCACAATTACTCCGAGTTCCATCTCAAATATTAAACAGTCCTTGAATAATAAAAACATAAGTGTCAGGTTGTAAATGAAAGAAAATAATACAAAGGATGTAATTGTCATTGATTACAAGTTAGGCAACCTGTTTAGCGTGAAGCATGCTTGTCTTCATGTAGGACTTAATCCAATAGTAACCTCTGATAAGGAAATCATAAGGAATGCCAAAGCCGCAATTCTTCCCGGAGTTGGTGCTTTTTCAGACGCAATGCATAACCTGGAAAAACTGGATCTGGTCGCTCCAATAAAAGAACTCGTGGATAAAAACATTCCTTTAATGGGAATATGCCTGGGCTTGCAGCTCTTGTTTGAAGAAAGTGAAGAATTCGGGAAATCTAAAGGCTTGGGACTTATTAAAGGATTAGTTAAGAAATTCCCAACTTTTATTAATTCAAAGAAAGTTAGGGTCCCAAATATTGGGTGGAATACTATTTACCATCCTGATAGCGAAAATTGGAATAATTCGCCGCTGACTGGAATAAAGCAGAATTCATATATGTATTTTGTCCATTCTTTCTATGTAGATCCGGAAAATAAAGCTGACATTCTGTCATTGACAAAATACGAGGAAATTGAATATTGCTCCTCGATTAACAGAGGCAATATCTTCGCTACTCAATATCATCCGGAGAAGAGTTCGGCTTTAGGTTTGGAAATTTATAAAAACTGGGCGAAATTTATTAACTAACAACTATCATGGGGAAAATGGAAAAACAAGTTTACTATGGCTTGCCGGAAGAGGTGCATTTTTGCAAAAAATGCGTGATGTCAAATCAACGACCTGTATCGGAAGTGGAATTTAAACACACAATAAAAACAAAGAAAAGAACTTTGGCCATCGACGATGATGGAATTTGCGATGCCTGTAAGCAGGCCGAAATTAAAAAAAATATTGACTGGGCTAAGCGCGAAGAAGAATTGCTTAGACTTCTTGATAAATACAGGAAAAACGATGGCAGCTATGATTGCCTTGTCCCGGGAAGCGGCGGCAAAGATAGTGCGTACCAGTCCCATATCCTTAAAACAAAATATGGCATGCATCCGCTGACTGTAACATGGCCTCCAATACTTTACACATCGTATGGACATGAAAACTGGAAAAACTGGATTGATATAGGGGGCTTTGACAATATTTCATTCCGCAGAAATGGGGCGGTTATGAAGTTACTGACTAAGCTGTCTATTGAAAATTTGTTTCACCCTTTTCAGACTTTCATTTTAGGTCAGAAGAATCTAGGCCCAAAATTAGCGGCAAAATTCGGCATACCTTTAGTATTCTATGGAGAAAATGAGGCTGAATATGGAAACCCGATTGCTGATAATACTACTTCTCTAAGGGACAAATCCTATTTCAGCTTTAACAAACTGGATGAAATATTCTTGGGCGGAGTTTCAATTAAAGAATTAAGGGAAAAATATAAAATTCCCTTAAATGACTTAATGGCCTTTTTGCCTCCGACAGAAGAGGAATTGAGAAATACTAATATCAATGTTCATTATCTGGGGTACTATCTTAAATGGACACCTCAGGAAGTATATTATTATGCCGTTGAGAATACGGGTTTTAAAGCAAGGCCTTTCAGGACACAGGGAACATACAGCAAATATAACAGCATCGATGATAAAATAGACGATTTACATTATTACACAACTTTTATAAAGTTCGGAATTGGGCGCGCAACCTATGATGCTTCTCAGGAGATTAGAAACAATCACCTCACCAGAGAAGAGGGACAGGCACTTGTTAAAAGATTCGATGGTGAATTTCCCGATCGTTATTTTAATGAAATTATGGACTACATTGGAATGGATCCGGAATATTTCCATAAACTGGCCGATAAGTTCAGATCACCTCATTTATGGACAAAAGTAGATGGGGAGTGGAAGTTAAGACATACCGTCAATGCAGATGGTGCCGACGATTAACCAATAATATAAATCCATAACAAATCAGGGGATAAAGTGAAATACTGTACTAAATGTGTGATGCCCGATACCCGACCCGGGATTACAATTAACAAGGATGGGATCTGTTCTGCTTGTGTGGCTTTTGAAAACAGAAAAAAAGTCGATTATAAGAAGAGATTAGATGAATTAAAAGCTTTATGTGATAAATACCGCGGAATGAATGGACCTAACGGCTACGACTGTATGATTGCAGTAAGCGGAGGAAAGGATAGTCATTTCCAGACATATTTTATGAAAGAAGTCATGGGCATGAATCCGTTGCTGGTAACCGTTGAGGATAATTTCCCTATGACTGATGCTGGTATCCATAACCTTAAAAATATTTCTTCGGAATTCGGCTGCGATATTATCAGCATGAAACCAAATATTAAAGCCCAAAAGGCGATAATGAAAAAAACTTTTGAGGATTTCGGCAAACCGACATATTTCGTTGACAGATATATCTATACATATCCGCTGCATATGGCGGTCAAATTCAATACCCCATTACTCATTTATGGGGAAAACGTAAGCTATGAATACGGCGGAACTAATGCGGTTGAAACTTATTCTGCTAAAGATCAGATTACAAATGGTGTGGCTGCAGGAATTCCTACCGAAGAACTCCTTGTTGATGGGATAACGTTAAAGGATCTGAACTTTTTTGAACCTCCATGCGCTGAAGAGTTGGAGAAACTGGACCCGATCTATCTGAGCTATTTTGTTGAATGGAATAGTTATGGAAATTATCTGTTTGCCAAAACAAGGGGATTCCATGACCTGTCGCATGAATGGCAGCGTACTCACCATATTGAACAGTTTGATCAGGTTGATACAAGAGCATATCTGGTTCATAGCTGGATGAAATATCCAAAGTTTGGACATGCTTCGGCTACAGACTATGCCGCCCGCTTTGTGCGTTATGGCTTGCTTACGCGTGATGAGGCTGTTGAACTGGTAAAGAAACATGATCATAATCTCGATGTTAAATGTATCCGGGAATTTTGTGAGTTTTTAGGAATGACTGAAACTGAATTCTGGAAAATTGTTGATAGACACTATAATAAAAATTTATTTGAAAAAGATGTTAAGGGCCAGTGGGTTTTAAAAAATGCAATTTATAACCAGTAATGACGTTTTGATTAGAATACGACAGATTTTTTCTCAATATAAAATTCCCATACTTTATTCTGGGGGATCGTTTGCAAAGGCATTTGCGCAAATGATTGTTGGTTTTGTTATAGCCAAGTTCATTGCCCCCAATGATCTTGGCTTATGGGCAACAATTAATCTTGCCCTTACTTATTCAGTGTTTCTACAGGCTGGTTTAATAAACGGGCTTAACCTCGAACTTCCTTTTGCGTACGGAAAAGGTGATGACGAAGAAGCAAAAAACATGGCCGGCACGGTGCAGACTTTTACTTTCTTTTCTTCAGTTTTGGTTTTAATAGCGGGAATAGTCGTATTTTCCCTTGCCAATACTCAGGGTGAAAAAATTCGATTCGGAATACTGGCGGTTACGATTATCATTTCGTTTAGCTATTATCAGAATTATCTGTTGTCCACATTCCGCTCAAAAAATTCGTTTTCCAAGCTTTCAATTATCCAGTTTGCCGATGCTTTTGTTAACATATTGACTCTGTTTTTTGTTGCTTATTACTCTTTCTATGGAATGCTGATTAAAGCAGTTATTGTAGCAGCAAACTATGTATTTCTTCTGCATCTTACCAGGCCTATCAAAGTAAAATTAATTTGGAAAAATTCAGCAATAATCAGACTGTTAAAAATTGGCCTTCCAATCTGGGGATTAGTTTATCTGGATTCCTTTTCTTCAAC
>JBLMZM010000318.1:0-2860 GCA_050258815.1 Ignavibacteriales bacterium | reverse complement strand
TAAAAAACTGGTCTGGACACTACATGACATGAATGCCTTTACGGGTGGATGTCACTATTCTGCTTCTTGCAACAAGTATTCTGTTTCCTGTGGTGCGTGCCCTCAATTGGGCTCAAATGATATGGATGATTTATCCCGTAAAAACTGGGAATTAAAAAATGACGTTTACCGGAAGATGAAGATCACGGTTGCCACTCCAAGTCTCTGGTTGTCGAAATGTGCAAAAGAAAGCTCTTTATTTAAAGAGAAAGATATTCACGTCATAAAGTACGGCATCCTGACAAACATCTATGCTCCCCTGGATAGAAACAAAATTAGAGCAGCTCTAAATATAAGTAAAAGCAAGAAAGTGATATTGTTTGTAGCTGATTCTGTTACGAACGAAAGGAAGGGGTTAAAATACTTAATAAGCGCCTTAAATCTTCTTGAAGAGGATAATATAACCCTGGCTGTCCTGGGATCAAATAATAATGTGAATTTGAATTGTAAACATGAATTGTTATACCTGGGCTCAATAAGTGATGAAAATACTATTGCTTCAGTATATAATATGGCAGACGTTTTCGTTATCCCGTCTACTGAGGATAACCTGCCAAACACTGTCATAGAGTCGATGTCCTGCGGGACGCCGGTTGTCGGCTTTAATATTGGTGGCATACCGGATATGGTAACCCATAAAAAAAACGGATACCTGGCTGAGTCCGGTAATATTGATGACCTGAAAAACGGTATAGAGTGGATCCTTTATAACAGAGACTATGAACTTATCAGAAAGGAATGCAGAAATAAGGTGCTCCGCGAGTTTCAGCTCCGGACTCAGGCAGAAAACTATTTATCACTATATGATAAAATATTACAAGAGAAAAGTTTTCCGAAAATTTTCAGTATAAATAAAAATAGTACTCCTGTTCAAAAAATAACAGTAATTACGCCTTCATATAATCAGGATAAATTTCTTGAGGAATGCATCGATTCGGTACTGACTCAAAATTACCCGGATCTTGAATACATTATTATGGATGGTGGAAGCACCGATAATTCCGTTGGCATCATTAAAAAATATGAAAAGTATCTGCGCTACTGGCAGAGTAAACCGGACGGGGGGCAATATAGTGCTCTGAATGAAGGATTCAGACATTCTTCCGGCGAAATAATGACGTGGCTTAATTCAGACGACAAATTCTATGACGAAGCGCTTAAGATAGTCGCTGGGGTATTTTCCAGAAGAACTGATGTAGAATGGCTGATGGGAAGGCCAAACGGTTTTGCTGCTGATGGCAGTGAGGCCTGGATTTCCGATTATACTCCTAAATGGAGCAGGGCAAAATATCTTTTAAAGGTATACCAAGACCCGTATATTCAACAGGAGGGTACCTTCTGGCGAAGAAAATTATGGGACAAAGCAGGCTCCTTTATTTCTACACAATACCGTCTGGCAGGAGATCTTGAACTGTGGACAAGGTTCTTCCGCTCGGCACAATTACATACTGTTGACGCATTGCTGGCCGGATTCAGGCACCATAGCGGGCAAAAAACTGCCTTGAACATCCCGACATATAACCAGGAAGCAGAGGCTATCCTTGATCTTGAATATCAGTTTTATGAGGGATCTGCTGATAAAACACTTACGCCTGCACCGGATACAATTTCCCTGGATGAAAGCCAGATGCCTTCAGACCAGGGGCAAACCCAAAAAGTGAGCTTTGAATTTGAAGAAAAACTAAAGGCGCTTGAACAGGCAATCTCGACGGGAGATAGCCACGAAGCCAAAACCCATGTCTTGAAACTGCTGGCCAATAGGTCAGATAAGGGCAGAGTTATAGATCTACTGGGTGGCGATGACGGAATAAATAAAAGATATCCTCTGACTTTTGAACTGCTTTATTGTGCATTTTTTAGCGGCAGGACAAATGAGGCTGAAAAGCTAAATTCTAGTATCCAGTCTTCTTGGATAAATTCATGCAAGCAAGATGGGCATGATAAACAGAATTATAAAACCAATAGGTTCACGGTTACAGCTATTGTATCGGTCTATAATTCGGAGAAATTTATAAAAGGTTGTCTTGATGACATGATTGGGCAAACACTCTACAAAAAAGAGCAGCTGGAAATTGTTCTGGTAAATACAGGTTCAGAGGAGAATGAAGATGAGATAATAAGGCGATACTGTGAAAAGTACGCTAATATAGAATATATAAAAATAAATACACGCGAAACGATTTACCAGGCATGGAACCGTGGAATTAAAGCTGCCAAAGGGAAATACATTACTAATGCCAATACTGACGACAGGCATAGAAGTGATGCCCTGGAAGTTATGACTGCTGCACTTGATGAAAATCCCAGCGCGGCCTTAGTTTATGGAGACATATTTGTTACAAATTTCGGGAATCAAACCTTTGAGAATTTCATAAACTGCGGCTATCAGATAAGACCAGATTACAAAAAGGAAATTATGCTTACGGGATGCCACATGGGGCCCCAGCCGATGTGGAGGAAATCCCTGCACAGGGAATTGGGCTTTTTTAATGAAGAGCTGAAGTCCGCCGGAGACTATGAATTCTGGTGCAGGATTGCCGCAAAACATGAAATGTTCCACATTCGGGATTTCCTGGGCTTATATTTGGAAAACTCCTCAGGTGTTGTGAATGCAAACATCAATCAGAGTGTAATGGAATCTGATGCAGTTAAACACTTTTATGCCGCTCATCTTCCATTTGTAAAAGAAAACTACGCATATAACTATCAGTTCAGTTTTGATTCCCAAAACCCGGGATTTGTAAATATATGCATGATAACATACAACCGTCTTGAATATACAAAACAGTCGATTAAATCCATTGTTCAATACACAAGTTTT
>JBLMZM010000317.1:0-3709 GCA_050258815.1 Ignavibacteriales bacterium | reverse complement strand
GTGCAGATTTATGATATGACATAAGGCCGGTTCCAGGCAGAACCGGCCCATTTTTTTGAAATATTCTTATAACCCGAAGGGATTTGAGCCTCCGCCTAAAGCCCTGCGAGCTTATAAAATGTTCAGACTGTATATCCTGTGCTGCTTATTATTTTGCTGCTGATCTTTTTGCTTCCGTTGTAATCTGTTCGGGATAACCCATCAGTTCCAAAAGTTTTATGGCATTTCCGGAAGAGCAGGGACCTTCCTTGATCCTGAAATCAAAATAATACTTTTCGCCTTCCACCTGTTCATTAAAGTGATACATCGAAAAACTATTATTCAGCAGGTCCTGAAGCTCAATATCATGTGTTGTAACCAGTACCAGGTTACTATCAGATAGCTGCTTAAGTACAGCGGCGGAGATCCCAAGCCTTTCAACAGTGTTAGTCCCTCTGAAAATCTCGTCTATTATAAAAAGATATTTCTTCCCGGTTTTGCTGAGCCTTATGAATTTTTGGATCTCTTCAACTTCCGCAAAATAGTAACTCTTTGAGTTCTCAATGCTGTCTTCGATCTTTATGGAAGATTTTACAATCAGTTTTGGGATTACTGCTCTTTTGGAAAGAGTAAAACCAAGCGTTTGGGAAAGAATAATGTTAACCCCTATACATTTAATAAACGTGGTTTTGCCGGCCATATTTGATCCCGTAATCAAAGCTGAGCGGCTTAATCCGATTATGGAGTTCGGTACCGCCTCATCAAGCAAAGGGTGATAGACCTCGTCGAAGGATATTGCATTTCCTGAGATAAATTCAGGCTTTGAATAGAAAGGGATGCTGCTGATGTAGGACGCGATTGAGATATGGGCATCCAGGCTTGCCACGGCGTCAAAAACCTCTTTAAGTTCAGCTTTGTACCTGTATAATTCAATTACAGATTTAGTATATGCCACAAGATCGAACAGGCAGAACATGTTTAAATATTCAATAACTATTTGCGCAAAAGCATCAAGCTGCGTTTTATCAATTACCAGGTGAGAGACTTTTTTGTTAAGCTTTTTCAGAATCCCTGAATGCTCTTTAAGAACGGAAAGCTGTTCAATTTCTGATTCAGTTACCATATTGGAAAGCTCATAAGCTGAAACAATCAACTTCTTCAGGTTGGAAAAACCGATAAAGGATTCAGCAATTCCTGAAGAATATGTTTTGGTTATTATCAGGTTAAGAACTGACATAAACAGTACAGCAAAAAAGAAAGTGCTGTTATAGAATGCTGCCAGAATAGAAAGAACTGAAAGAGCTGAGGACAAATAAATCAGCAGGGGATACTTAGGAATGACGGGCTTTTCACCCAGGAGAAGACTTATAATAAAGTAAGTATCGTCACTTCGGATTCTCAGCAGGGCAAGCTGTATTTTTTCTCTGACAGCCCGATTTTCTTTGAACAGGTTTATCTGTTTGTAACGCTTATTGAGTATTTCATCATTCTGCTCATATTTATGGAGTAAATGATAGAGATACTGTCTTCCCGGGCCGCTGATATTCCTGTCAATTACGGAGTAGACATCATTAAGATTCAGGTCCGCCCAGGTCTTATCATCCACATAATCATCCCCGGAATCCTTACAGACCAGTTCATGATAATTTTTTATAAGATCGAAATTTGGAATTCTTTCCAGTGGCAGGCCCCAGATAGATCTTAACTTTTCCAGCTTATGTTTACGGGTAAATCTTTTTAGATTTAAGACAGATAGTATTGCTGCATTAATGTTGAACATATTATTAGATTTGTGGCTATGGGAATTCAGAATATCTGCGAATTTAGTCAAATTTCAGGTGATTCTGAAATCTTTTTCTTCGCTTAGTGGAGATTCAACGGAAGTATCAAGAATTCCGTGTAATTGATTAAATGTTGAAACTATAAAATTATACCTCTTAGTGGAAAGGAGGGATATAATTAGGACGGAAGTATTAGGTATCCTTAGATTTTTATTAACTTATTAAAGGAGAAAATAGTGATTTTGTCAGATAAATGCAGAATAATATTTAAGGCATTTTTCAGGCTGTAAATCAATTAAAGTGCTTTTTTAATATCTTAGATTGAGGATAATGACCCGGCTGTTAGAGCCGGGATTTTTCAAGCTCTTTATTGCCATCAATAAATTTAAGATTGAATTTGAAACTGTCAATTTTCCATCCGTCCTGCAGCTTTAACAAATGAAAATCATAACTGCCCACAAAAACTCGTGTATTATTTTCTGAAGGGTTCGGCAAATAGTGGTAAGCAATTCCATAACAGAATACATCAGCCTGATCTCCATTGAGATCTATCAAAAAGTTTCCCATTTGATGATGGATTGCCTTAAGCTCTTTCAGCCCTGTTTCCCATCCATCTGTTATTTGCCCGGGACTGACCCTCTGTGCTTCGCCGGTCATGTCGAATAGGACGCTTGGGGCAAAGCACTCACGGACTTTGTTCCAATTGCGCTTATCCGTATTGATTACCATTAAGTTTATGACTTGGATTATTTCGTCCTTTGCAATAAGATCAGCCAATGCTTTTTCCATAAATGTTCTCCTGTATTTGTTTGGAATAATATATAATATGCATAATAGCATTCTAAAGCTATACGGCAGAGTTGATTTATTTGAAATACGCCGGATAGGATGGAAGAGCATTTGCCAGCAGGAAACCTTTGTCCCTTTTAAAATAGCAAAAGCCCATTTCTGGGCTTTTATGCTGGTATCCCCTATTATATGACGTTAGAACCTGTTTGCTTTCTGTTGAATTAAATTTACCAAATGTATTTAGAAATGATTTCCTATAGGGTATTACTCCCATTTCCATTTCGAGGGATTCCATGTGCTTGCATTTTCTTCTGTAAATATTGGATCAATAAATATTTTGATTTTATTTACCGCTTCCGAAAAATTATAGCCGGGGTTCAATTTGCTCCGGCTCAGAAATACTTTCCACATATCCTTCCTCTGAGGATCCTCCTTAAACTCACTGCTGAAAACTAATTCACGCTTTTCAATATCTGTTCCCCTGTTACTGAATGTTGCCATTAACGCATTCTTCAGGCTATCTTTTTTGAAATTATAGAAATCAGCAAAATAGATTATATCATAAACATCTTTAACTCTGCTGGTGAATAAATTTATAGAAACCATAGCCTCAAATTTTTCTGCCAAAGCTGATTCAATTGAATAGGCTTTTAGCCGTGGGGCAGGGAAGTCAAGCAAAGCGGGGAAAATCAGATCTGCCGGACCAGGTACTATCTTGTCATCAAACCCGATGTCAATTTGAAGTCTTTCCCGTATATTCAGCAAAAATGCATCAATCTTTACTCTTACTCCATGATAGTTCCCATCCTCGGCAATAATTTCTGTTCTAATATTTTCATAATCAAAAACCAGTCCGTCCTCATATCCAACTTGTAATATCTCTTTGAAAATTGCTTTAATATCTTTCTCGTCATTAGAAATCGAGCTGCCAAGAAAATCAATATCTTTGGTGGGCCTTAGGCGGCTTATATCATAAGCAATAAAAAGAAGTGCTCCTTTCAGAATAAAACTATTCCCATAAACAGACTTGGAAAGTCGGTAGAGAAATCTTTCCTGTACGTATTGTCTAATTATGCTTTGAAATTCCTTCCCAGACTGAAGGGAAACATTTCTTAGTCGCTCCCGGACGGAAGCAGGAATATTGCTTATTGATCTCGGTT
>JBLMZM010000316.1:0-67185 GCA_050258815.1 Ignavibacteriales bacterium | reverse complement strand
GTCATACTGATCCTTATCTGCCCAGGTATTCTTTGGATTTAATACTTCCGTTGGAACACCAGGACATGAAACCGGGATCTGCAGACCGAAGAATGGATCTTCACATGTTTCAACATTGTCCAGTTCACCATTCAGTGCAGCACTGATCATTGCGCGGGTATAGGATATTTTCATGCGTTTACCTGTACCGTATGCTCCGCCTGTCCAGCCAGTATTCAGAAGCCAGCAGTTAACTCCATGCTCCTGTATTTTTTTACCCAGCAGGTTTGCGTATACTGAAGGATGCAGTACCATAAAAGGTGCACCAAAGCATGTGCTGAAGGTGGCCTTTGGTTCGGTAACCCCTTTTTCCGTTCCGGCAACTTTTGCAGTATAACCGGAGAGGAAGTGATACATTGCCTGCTGATAAGTAAGCTTTGAGATCGGAGGCAGTACACCAAACGCATCTGCAGTAAGCATTACTATATTTTTAGGATGTCCCCCGACTCCGCTTGGCTCGATGTTGTTAATAAATGACAGTGGATAAGCAGCGCGGGTATTTTCAGTAAGGCTTTCATCATCCAGATCCAGCAGTCTTGTATCGGCATCTATTGCAACGTTTTCAAGTACTGTCCCAAATTTCCTCGTTACCTCAAAGATTTCAGGCTCTGCTTCAGGAGAAAGTTTTATTACCTTTGCATAGCATCCGCCTTCGAAGTTAAAGACACCTTTATCGCTCCATCCGTGCTCATCATCCCCGATGAGTCTTCTGGTTGGATCAGCAGAAAGTGTGGTTTTTCCTGTTCCTGAGAGGCCGAACAATACTGCCACGTCTCCATCCTTACCGATGTTTGAAGAACAGTGCATAGACATCACACCCTTCTGTGGCAGGAGGTAGTTAAGAACTGTAAAAACAGACTTCTTAATTTCGCCGGCATAGTGAGTTCCACCAATCAACACGAGTTTTTCGGCAAAATTAACAAGAACAAATACCTCAGAGTTTGTACCATCAACCTTTGGTTCGGCATGGAAATTAGGCATGTCGATCACAGTAAACTGTGAATGGTGATTCTTAAGTTCTTCAGGATCAGTAATTCTGATGAACATATTACGGGCAAACAGACTGTGCCATGCTGTTTCTGTAATAACTCTGATGGGAAGCCTGTATTCAGAATCGGCTCCTGCATAGCAGTCCTGAATATAAATATCCTTATTCTGAATGTAAGCTTTCATTTTGTCGAAAACCTGACGGAATTTCTCTTCGCTGATTTCGCGGTTTATTTTTCCCCACCAAACATTTTTTTCACTGGAAGCTTCCCTTACGATGAATTTATCGTTGGGACTTCTTCCCGTATGCTGCCCGGTTCTTACAACCAGCGGTCCATAATGAGAAATAGTACCTTCACGTCTGAATATGGAACGCTCGTAAAGCTGAGCAGTGCTCAGATTGTAATACAGATCGTTAATGTTCTTTATTCCAATGTCATCTAGTTGTTGTAAAATCTTATCCTTTGGTCTCATTTATTCTCCATTGTTAAAAAAATATATTTCATTTGATCAGTTGATATTGCAGATCGGGTACAAAAGAATTAAAAAAAAATCGTAAAAACAAATTTTTTTTTAAGTTTATCTATTGACATTATGTCCTATTTTTCAATGATATACTTTATTTTGCGAAATTACAAGTAAGGGGTAAAAGTTTGTACCTGGTTTCTTTTCAGAAGATAATAACTGCCTGCCGGTATTGCTCTTTTGTTGAAATTAGTTAAAATTTAATTAATGCAGTCTTAAATTCTGAAGCCGGAATACCCATAAATCCATTATCTGTAAGTATTTAGCAACCCGCATTCAATAGGAATAAAAACATGCTTTTCCCCATTGGTGATGACAACAGCGACAGAACGATCTATCCGGTAATGAATTACGTCATTATACTGCTGAATATATTTGTTTTTGTTTTTCTGCAGGACCTTGGTTCAAACGAAAAATTTACTTTTTCATTTTCTACAGTGCCGGAAGAAATACTTAGCGGAAAAGATGTGGTGACAGAGGACCGTATCTTAAAAAATCCGGTCACAGGCGAACAGGTCACAGTCCCGGGACTCCAGCCAACTCCGGTAAATGTATACCTTACCATCCTGACTTCAATGTTTATGCACGGGGGAATAGCGCATATATTCGGTAACATGGTTTTCCTTTTTATTTTCGGTGACAATATTGAAAACAGGCTTGGTCACATACGTTATCTGATTTTTTATCTGCTCTGCGGGGTAATTGCCTCCCTGTCGCACGTATTTGCAACGGTATTGCTTAATGGCAACACTCTGATCCCAACGCTTGGGGCCTCAGGTGCAATATCGGGTGTACTGGGGGCATACATTCTGCTCTATCCCAAGCGCAAGGTAAGGGTGATCTTATTTAATTTTCTGACCGTAGTTCCTGCAATCGTTGCACTCGGCATATGGTTTGCATTTCAGCTGATCAGCGGAGTGGGTATTCTGGGTTCACAGGATGGGGGCGTCGCATATGCTGCGCACGTTGGCGGATTTATAGCAGGATTTGTGCTGATAAAACCCTTCTCAATTGGTACTCAGTAAAGAAAAACATACGGAAAAAATGGAAAGGAGACAGTGGGTCAGAGGCGAAGATTTACCAGTCCGCCAGTGCTCTTGCGAATATTCGAAGTATAGAGGTCGTACAGTTTTTCTCTCATGTCGTCAGAAGCGGTCTGCTTCAGCTTATCCAGCTGCTGTCGCGGCACGGAAATAACATAACCGCTTGCCGCACTACTAAGTTCACCGGCAAAACCGGCTGAAGTAAGTGTGCTGACAATGGAATCTGCTTCGGGCAGATTGTCAGGATCTATGCCTGAGAGGGTAAATGCGTCTTCAAGAAATGATCTGAACGGCTTGTCCTGTCCCTGTTTATCAACCAGCGGATAATAGGTATCAATAAAAGAGCTGTTTTCATTGATGGAGATATCGATCCCTGCTTCCATCTTCTCACGCATCAGGTTCTGAACGCGTGTTTTTTCAGCAGCAGTATTCTGCCTGGCCTGGTCGGTATACATGTTCCGGAAGGAATCATTCCTGTATACCCTGCCCGTACGCCCGGTATATCTTATGTAAGTATTTATCCCTGTGTTATTTATCAAGGAGATAGCCCCTGGTCCTGATACTTAAGGCAATTATAAGGATATATTTTAAATAGTGCAATAAAAAAGGGATGAAATTCAGGCGTGCGTGTGGTGAAATTTTGCACATCTGCAGCCAGTTGCGGTGCAGATGTGCTGATAAAGTTAAATCAGGTCACAAATTTCTTTGAGTATCCTGTCGGTTGCTCCGATGTTTTCGTTTACGAAAAGAGATGATATTTTCCCCATTTGAGTTCTGAGCTCTTCGTTTGTAAGCAGCGTTCTCAGTGTGCGGTAAGCTTCCTTTTTGTTCCTTATAATCCTGGCTGAACCGATCTGTACCAGCTTTCTGGCTTCCTGTGAATTCTCAATTTTGGGTCCGAAGAGAACCGGGATTCCATAAACAGCGGGCTCAAGGACGTTGTGAATGCCCTGTTTGAAGCTGCCTCCGACGTATGCAATATCGGCGTAATAATAGAGTGTCAGCAGAATTCCAATTGAGTCAACGATGATTATCCTTTCATCCTTGTATTCATTCAGATAAGAGAACCTTATGGAGCTGCATTTACCAGAAAGCTGGTCTTCGAGCTTCTCAAGGTGATGAATAGTAGGCTCATGAGGAACGAGAATCATTACCGCATTCTTGTCGTATTTTGTTATTTTCAGCAGTGCCGGAAGCAGCACCTCCTCGTCGGCTTCCCAGGAACTGCCCGCAACAAAAACCTTTTTCCCCCTGAAGAAATCTTCCCTGAAGAGTTTCTTTTCCTTTGCCGCAAGGCTTTTCTGGTAAACACGGTCGAATCTGGTATCCCCCACGGATTGAAGCTGAGAGGGAGATACCTGGAAGGAACCGAAATTTTCCAGGTCGGACGCGGAAACCGTAAAGATCCTCGTGATATTCTGGTAGAGTGACTTATGGAAGCTCCTGGATACGGGGAGTTTCCTGTTAGAATCCTTTCTCATTGTTGCATCGACAATAAAGCAGGGGATCTTCCTCGATTTCAGCTGCCAGATAAAGTTAGGCCAAATGTCGTAGCGCATCATTACAGCCAGATCCGGCTGTACTATTTCAAGAAAGCGCTTCGAGAGTGAGGGGGTATCAAAAGGTATATATGAGATTATATCGGCAAAGGGATAGTTCCTGGAGTTTTCATATCCTGAGGGTGAAAAGAAAGTAACAATAATATTAACGTCCTTTTCATCGCGCAGCTTCTGAATAATGGGCTTTGCCTGTTCGAACTCGCCCATTGAGGAAGAATGGAACCATACCATTTTTTTCTTTTTATCCAATGCTACCATGGCAAGCACAAGATTCTCAAATAACCGTTCCCGGTCCTTAATGCCCTTTTTAATCTTGGGATTAAATAATCCTGCCAGCTGCAGGGCCAGAAAAAGCAGGGGAATGACAAAAATATTATATAACAGATACCAAAATTTAATCATAATTCACTGAGCATTGTTTTTACATTATTAAGTACAGTTGCCGGAGTAATTTCCCTCATACATTTGAAGTGTCCGAGAGGGCATTTATCTCTTCCTATATGAGAACACGGTCTGCAAGATAATGAATTGTTTTCTAAAATTAAATTCTTATTATTATAGGGCGCAAAGCCGAATTCCCTCACAGTGGAACCGAAAAGTGCTATTACGGGGGTCCTTACGGCGCAGGCGGTATGCATCATTCCTGAATCATTGCAGATAACCGCGCTGCAGGCCTTCATGCCAGAGGCTGTTGCAAACAGATCGTCCTCATTGCTAAGATCGGCCGAGTCTGGAATTGAGGCTGATATCCTGGAGCAGATTTCCCGGTCCGATCTGCCTCCGAATAAAAGTACTTTATACCCCTCGCTGCTTAACAAAACGCCAAGCTCAACAAAATATTCCGGGGGCCACATTTTAGTAAAATGCCTGGAGCCAGGGCATAGACCTATATACTTTTCGCCTGGTTCAAATTTCCCGAATTCCATTTCCCCTGCCGGCAGAAAGAGTTCCAGGCCTTCATCATCAAGTGTAAGACCGGGTATCGATGCGGCGTAACGCAGAGGGATCTGAGGAGCATTTTTCAGCCTGTTGACCTTGAAATTAACGAGCAGGAATTTATCAATTGATCTTTTATGGAATTTCAGGACAGGAGCATTGAGCTTTTTTACCAGTTCTTTACTGCGCATGTTATTCTGCAGGTCAACTATGAGGTCGTATTTTTTGGCCTTAAGGCTCGTAAAAAGGTCCTTATTATCCGGCTTCTTGTAAAGCATCAGGTCCCAAACGTGGGGATTAAACCTGAGCGTATCCTGGTACTGTTCACGCAGAACAAAATCTATTTTTATTCCTTCGTTATACTTCCTTAGTGTACGCAGCAGGGGAGTGGTAAGAAGTATGTCACCCAAAGAACTCAAACGGATTATTAAAATACTTTCTATGCTATTGATATTTACCAAAACATCCTATCCTACAAAATCGAAGTCCAAATTTACTTAAATAACTTGTATACTTCCAATTAAAGTTTATTGTAGTTTTGCTCAGACTTAATTATCTTTGGGAGAAATAATTTATAAAATAAGGACATAAGAGATGACTACTTTACCGCCTCCTGCAGTAAAGCCTTTTCCGGAGGATTCGCTGGAAAAGCAGGTCTATACAATAGTTGAGAAGTACAAGGAAAATATTCCTATTGCCAATGACAGAAACAGGCTCAGCTTTTCGCTTTATAAATATATGAATGGTGAGGGTGATAAACCCGAAATTTTGGTAAAGACGACAAAGATAAAGATTGTTGGTATAGAACCGATGGCGCTGGCTCAGAAACTTAACGAGGAACTGAAACACGTTAAAAAATAATTAATAAAAGCTTTCAGCAGATTTACTAAAAAAGGCTGCTGAAAGCTTTTATAACGATCATACTGCCGGTATTTTTATTTCTTCCTCAGTAATAAATTTCTCTACCATTTTTACGTCTTCCTCATTTCCAACAAAGAAAGGGGTACGCTGGTGCAGTGAACCGGGTACAATTTCAAGAATACGCTTGTAACCGTTTGAAGCCCTGCCGCCCGCCGATTCAACGATAAAAGCCATAGGGTTGCATTCATAAAGAAGTCTAAGCTTGCCGTTAGGGTTGCGCGAATCAGCCGGATACATAAAAATCCCTCCATAGAGCAGGTTGCGGTGAATATCTGCAACCATGGATCCAATGTAGCGTGAGGAGTAAGGCCTTCTTGTAGAATCGTCCTCTTCCTGCAGGTACTTAATATATTTTTTTAGTCCGGGGTGCCAGTACTTATAGTTGCCTTCATTGATGCTGTAGATCTTAGAAGCCGGAGGGATCCTTATATTATTGTGTGAAAGCAGAAATTCACCCAGAGCGGGGTCAAGCGTAAAGCCATATACACCGTGACCAGTGGTATAAACAAGAATAGTGCTGGAACCATAGAGTACATATCCGGCTGCCACCTGTTTTATACCCGGCTGAAGGCAGTCTTCCAGTTTCCCATCGCTGCCGCCATCAGGAGTAATCCGTTTATAAAGTGAAAATATTGTACCTACGCTCACGTTGGCATCGATGTTTGAGGATCCGTCGAGGGGATCAAAGAGCAGGACATATTTGCCCTTCTTGAAGTTGGGCGGTATTGGAATGATGTTTTCCTCTTCCTCAGAGGCCATGACGCACATGTGGCCGCCATGATCCATCGCCTTAAAGAGCACTTCATGTGAGAATACGTCCAGTTTCCGCACTCTCTCACCTTGGATATTACTGTAGCCCGTATAACCAATAATATCCACCAGGCCGGCTTTATTTACTTCGAGAGATATCACCTTTGCAGCCAGTACCAGTTCTGAGAGAACCGCTGAGAGTTCCCCGGTTGCCTCCGGGTGCTTGCTTTCTTCTTCCAGGATGTGCCTTTGAATAGTCATATAGCTTTGCAGCGCCATAATTCCTCCTTTAAATTAATAGTAAAGTAACACAGCCCTATAAGATTTGAAGCTGTAGATTTTATGCTGTTTTTGTGACCTCCTGGTCTTTGTACTGCAGCTGATAAAGTTTGTAATAAACACCCCTTTTAGCCAGCAGTTCCTGGTGTGTGCCCATTTCCCTGAGTTCACCCTTGTGCATTACCAGAATTTTATCTGCGTTCTGAATTGTAGAAAGCCTGTGTGCAATTACAATAGCCGTTCTTCCCACAAGCAGTTTTTCAATTGCCCTCTGAATGAGTATTTCAGTCTCGGTATCGACACTGGAGGTCGCTTCATCTAAGATAAGGATTTGCGGATCATAAGCAAGAGCACGCGCAAAGGATAATAACTGCTTCTGGCCGACGCTCAGCGTTGCTCCCTTTTCCTTGACCTCTTCGTCGTACTGTTTGGGAAGGGCCATTATAAATTTGTGGGCGCCCACGCTCTTTGCAGCCTCGACAATCTGCTTTTCGCTGATTTCAGGGCTGTTAAGGCTGATATTTGATTTTATTGTACCCGAGAAGAGGAAGACGTCCTGCAAAACGATGGAAATGAATTTCCGCAGCTCCCTCTTGTCTAACTCTTTAATATCATTGCCGTCCAGGCAGATCTGTCCCTTATTAATGTCGTAAAAACGGGTCAGAATATTTATAAGGCTGGTCTTACCTGCTCCTGTTGCTCCCACAATTGCCACGGTCTGTCCGGGATTGATCTTAAATGAGATATTTTTCAGTACATAATCTTCGTCATTATAGGCAAACCATACGTTGCGGAATTCAATTTCTCCATTAACTTTTGTTACAGTAATGGGGTTTTCAGGATTTTTGATGAAGGTTTCATTATCCAGTAATTTAAAAATCCTTTCGGACGACGCCATTGCAGTCTGCATAATATTATATTTATCCGAAAGATCGCGTATCGGGCGGAAGAACATTTCCGTATACTGAATAAACGCAAACAGCACGCCGATGCTCAAAGAGCCCCTGACGATTTCACCGCCTCCGTACCATATTATCAGAGCCAGGGCTACGGAGCTGAGCATATCGACGGCAGGGTAGAAAACGGCATAGTAAAACACCGATTTTATGTTGACCTTCTTATAATCCTCGTTTATAAGCGAGAATCTTCTGAGCTCTTCTTTTTCCCTGTTAAAAATCTGCACTACGCTCATACCGGTTACGTGTTCCTGCATGTATGAGTTCAGCCTGGCCAGATGAAAACGCACGTCGCGGTATGCATCCCTGACCTTTACCCTGAACAGGAAAGTACCATAAATCAGCAGGGGCAGTACCGAAAGCGTTACTAGTGAAAGCTTCCAATCCATAAAGAACATGAATCCGAATATCCAGAGTATTATAAAAACGTCACTGAAAACCATCACTATACCCGAGGAGAACATCTCATTAAGCGATTCCACGTCATTGGTCACGCGGGTAACGATTCTGCCGATCGGAGTTTTATCGAAATATTTGAGAGCCAGCCTTTCAACGTGTGTAAAGAGCTTTATTCTGAGGTCATAGACAATTTTCTGTCCCATATACTGTGTATAGTAGGTAAGAAAATACTGCATGAGTGCCTGAAACACCAGTGAACCCATGAGTGCCAGTGTTATGAGCAGCAAGCCATGATAGTCTTTGTTCTTTATATTATCATCAATTGCAATTTTTGTAAGCAGCGGTCTCAACGGCCCGAGTGCTGATACAACCATATTCAGTAATATCGCCAGTATAACGTATTTTTTGTACGGCTTCAGATATCCAAGCAGGCGTCTCATCAGTTTTGAATCGTACGCTTTACCCAGTATCTCATCATCTGTTTTGTAATCCTGTGACATAAACCTTCATTTGTAAATTCAAAATATTGTTAAGTAAGATTCCGGAAGACTCCGGATTTAACTCATCCGGCATACTTTCAGCTCAATTCTTCCAGCTCTTTTTCAAGCAGCTGTTTGTAATGCAGACCCGCATAAATTCCCTGTTTGCGGACCAGCTCTTCGTGGTTGCCCTGTTCGGCAATCCTGCCCTTATCGATCACAAATATTTTATCAGCATCCTTTACCGTGGAAATGCGGTGGCTGATTATAATACTTGTCCTGTCCTTCATAAATGTCCTCAGCTTCTTTAATATTTCCTCCTCTGTATTCGTATCGACAGCTGAAAAGGAGTCATCCAGTATCAGAATAGAAGGATCTGTTGCAAGTGCACGCGCAAGGCATGTGCGCTGTTTCTGTCCTCCTGAAAGTGTGATGCCTCTCTCACCGAGGACAGTTTCATATTTGTGCGGGAAACTTTCAACGTCTTTCTTCAGCTGTGCAATTTCTGCAACAGATTCCACGACGGCCATATCCGTACTTTCTGCTCCATATGCAATATTATTTGCAAGAGTGTCAGAAAAGAGGAAAGTTTCCTGGGGTACGATACCGATATTCCTCCTGAGTGTGGCAATGGGAATTTGCCTGATGTCTTTCCCGTCAATCAGCACCTCGCCGCCCGTTATGTCGTAGAGGCGGGGTATCAGGTTAACGAGTGAAGTTTTGCCTGAACCCGTATGGCCCACTATGGCAGCCGTACATCCGGCGGGTATTTCAAAACTGATATTCTGAAAGACATAGGGCAGATTTTCAGCATACCTGAAGCTTACGTTTCTAAACTCAATATTCCCCTGAATGTTTTTTATTGAATAGTCAGTACTGCTGCTGTCCTGTATCTCATACTTTTCATTGAACATCTTATTAAGCCTCTTCATGCTTGCAGCGCCCTGCTGCACGAGATTTACAACCCATCCGATGGCAATCATTGGCCATATAAGGAGGCTAAGATAGATGACAAATGCAGATATCTGTCCCAGGTTGAGTTTCCCTTCTATTACCTGCACACCTCCCAGCCAGATGACAAAAATAATTGATATACCGGTAACAAAGGAGAGTATAGGCTGAAAGAGAGATTCTATCTTTACCATATCCATATTTTTGTTAAGATAATCCTGGCTCAGGTTCTGGTATTCCTGAATTTCATTGTCTTCCCTGACGTATGACTTGATGACCCTGATGCCGGAAAAACTTTCCTGTGCCTTTGTGGTAAGTTCAGAGAACTTCTCCTGGATAAACGTGTATTTGATGTGGATCTTTTTACCGAGCCTGTATACGAGATAAGACAATACCGGCAGCGGCAGCAAAGAATAGAGCGTAAGTGACAGGCTCAGTGAGAGCATGATGACAATTACCATTACAAGGCGCACGAAGGTATCAATTGAATACATGACAGCCGGACCAATAAAGGTTCTTACAGCATTCAGGTCATTGGTGGCGTGGGCCATGATATTGCCGGTTGAAGTATTCTGGAAATAGCGCAGAGAGAGGTTTTGTATATGGCTCCAGAAATCCTGACGGATGTCGTATTCAATCTCGCGAGAAACGACGATGATCGTCTGCCTGATAAGAAAACGAAAAACTCCGCTTATAATTGATGCCCCCACAATAAGGAGTGCATAGTGTGCCAGGACCGAGTATTCAACGTGTTTTTGCAGCGCATTTATGCTATCCTTCATAAATAGGGGGATATACACGGCTCCCAGGTTGGAAATAAAAATAAATAAAACTCCGAGAAGGAGTTTCGTTTTGTATCTTAGAAAATATTTTTTCAGTGTTAAGAGACTTTTCATAGAATAAAATTTTAGTGTTTATATTAAACTACAAAAGTAGCACAAAAGTTGCTAAATTTATCCCCTTCGGGAAACTAATTTTGTTTACGGACGAATTAATGGCAATCTGTTTTGAGATAAAAAGTGTTTGCATGGGTAAAGAAAGCCATTACCAGCAAGAATTTTTTAATTTAAGATTTGTGAGTAAAAATGAAAAGCCCTTTCTTTTTAAATACCCAGGCAAAATAAATGACGTTTCATTTAAAAGAAAAAGTCCCATTTCAGGCCATGAAATGGGACTTTTCAGTCTTACTTGAGGAAAATCAGCCTATTACTTCAAAGCCCGTGTATTTCTGCAGTACCTTGGGTACTATTATTTTGCCTTCCGGAGTCTGGTAGTTTTCCAGCAATGAAACCATGAGCCTGCTCGTAGCCAGTCCGGATCCGTTCAGTGTATGAACGAACTCAGGTTTCTTAGTTGTTTCATTGCGGAAGCGGATATTAGCACGGCGGGCCTGGAAATTTTCGAAATTACTGCATGAAGAAGCCTCGAGCCATTTGTTTTCTGATGGTGACCAGGTTTCAATATCATAGCATTTAGCCGCCGAGAAGCTAAGATCACCCGTGCAGAGTAAAATGATTCTGTATGGGATCTTCAGTGCCTGGAGAATGTCTTCAGCGTCACTGACAAGTTTTTCCAGTTCGTCGTAGGAATTCTCTGGCTTAACAAATTTAACCATTTCAACCTTGTTAAACTGGTGAACCCTTAAGAAACCCTTGGATTCCTTTCCATATGAACCGGCTTCACGCCTGAAGCAGGCCGAGTAGCCCACGTAACGCAACGGAAGCTCTTTCTCGTCCAGTATTTCGTTGCGGTGCAGGTTTGTAATAGGAACTTCAGCCGTTGGAATAGGGAACAGATCATCTTTTTCTATTGCGTACATATCCTCTTCCATCTTAGGAAGCTGGCCTGTACCCTTCATCGAATCCCTGTTAACAAGAAACGGCGGGAACACTTCTCTGTAGTCGTGTTCATTTATGTGCTTATCCAGCATAAAATTAATCAGTGCTCTTTCAAGTGTCGCACCCTTACCGAGATATACCGGGAATCCGGAACCCGAGATCTTGGCACCCCTTTCGAAATCGAGGATCTTCAGCTTTTTCCCGAGTTCTATGTGATCCATTACTTCTTCTTCATTTTCGAAGGAGAATCCTTCCGGGAGCCAGCGTCTTACTTCAACGTTATCCTCGGCCGTTTTACCTACCGGAACAGAAGCATTCGGCAGATTGGGAACGTACATCAGTATCTTATCCAGATCCTCTTCAACGATCCTTAGCTGGTTATCGAGCTCGGTTATCTGGTCAGACACCCTCTTCATCTCAGCCAGTACGGATGAGGTATCCTGTCCGGCTTTTTTCATCTGTGGTATCTGTGCCGAGGCCTGGTTCCTTTTTGCCTTCAGTTCATCGGTATTGAGAATCAGTTCGCGTCTCTGCCCGTCCAGAGCCAGGATTTCATCAACTCTGCTTTTTTCATTTTTGTTTTCGATCCCTTTCTTTACGAGCTCGGGATTCTCGCGTATAAATTTAAGGTCTAGCATATTCGCCTTCTGTTATTTTACTACAATATTATAAATTTTATTCTTAACATAGATTTCTTTTACTATTGTTTTACCGTCAATATGTTTTTTAACCGGGTCAGTATTAAATATGATATCTCTTACTGCGGATTCGTCGCTATTGACCGGAGCTTCTATGGTAGCGCGCAGCTTCCCGTTAACCTGTGCTGCAATTGTTACCACGTCAACCGTTAAGGCATCGGGATCAGCAGCATACCAGTTGGCATGCTCAAAAACAGAACCCTTTTTGCCTATCATCTGCCAGCATTCTTCTCCCAGGTGCGGAGCAACAGGAGCGATCAGGCAGGCAAAGCGTTCAAGAACATAGCTCTGCAGTTCGGGTCTGCACTTATCCAGATTCCTGATGAGCTCATTTAACAATTCCATCAGGGCAGCCACGGCTGTATTGAA
Organism: Ignavibacteriales bacterium; assembly: GCA_050258815.1. GTDB lineage: Bacteria > Bacteroidota > Ignavibacteria > Ignavibacteriales > SURF-24 > JAAXKN01. The sequence continues at coordinate 54,456 of JBLMZM010000316.1, read as the reverse complement.
CCTGAAGTTGTTGATCTCTTCGTCGTACTTATTGACTGTCTGGTTAACCTTTCTATAGACGCTCTTTTCCTCTTCAGTAAGCGATGAAATTTCAAACCCGTTGGGAGCAGGATGATTAATGACGGTGTTTTCAAATCTCTGAAAAATGTCATATGATCTCTGAACAAACCTGTCCACGCCCACGATGCCGGAATCATTCCAGTCGCCGCCCATTTCATATGGTCCCATGAACATCAGGTAAAGGCGGAAGACATCTGCACCGTATTTATTTATAAATATATCGGGATTAACCACGTTGCCCTTGGATTTAGACATCTTGGCGCCCTGATTGGTAATGGTACCCTGATGAATCAGAGTTGAGAACGGTTCGTCACTGTTGGCCATGCCAATGTCTCTCAGGAATTTGTGTATGAACCTGGCGTAAAGCAGGTGCATGGTCGCATGTTCGGCGCCTCCGACATACATGTCAACCGGTGTCCATTCATCTGCCAGTTTCTTATTGAACATTTTGTCCTTCTCATGCGGGTCCAGATAGCGGAAATAATACCAGCTTGAATCTACAAAAGTATCCATTGTATCGGGGTCCCTCTGTGCCGGGCCACCGCATTTAGGGCATTTAACGTTCATAAATTCCAGATTTGTAGTAAGCGGCGATTTACCTGAGGTACTGAACTCAACATTGTAAGGCAGTTCGACCGGCAGGTCTTTTTCCTCTACCAGCACTTCACCGCACTTTTCGCAGTGGATGACAGGAATTGGTGTACCCCAGTATCTCTGGCGGGAAATGAGCCAGTCTCTGAGCCTGTAGTTAATTTTTCTTTGTCCGAGTCCTTCTGACTCCAGGTAATCGGAAATAGCGTCAATACCCTTATCGGATTGCGTACCTGAGAAGCTGCCCGAGTTAATCATGGCTCCGGTCTCAGTATAAGCTTCAGTCAGTTCGTCTTCTTCATTAGTTCCGGGATCCAGGATGACCTTACGGATTGGCAGATTGAATTTCTTTGCAAATTCGAAATCACGTTCATCGTGCCCCGGTACGGCCATAACACAACCTGTGCCGTAGGTTGCAAGCACATAGTCGGCTATCCAGATGGGTACCTTTTCGCCGTTAACCGGATTAATTGCGTAAGCTCCGGTAGGAACGCCGGTCTTTTCCTTGGTCGTAGAAGTACGGTCAATTTCAGACAGGGATTTAATTGATTCCAGGTAGCTTTCCACCTGTTCTTTATATTCAGGCTGTGTCAGTTTCTGCACCAAAGGCTGCTCGGGTGCAAGTACTACGTATGTTACACCGAATAACGTGTCGGGGCGCGTAGTAAAGACTGTCATTTCTTCATCATAGCCTTCGATCTTAAACTTTACTTCAGTACCGGTGGACTTGCCAATCCAGTTTTTCTGCATCAGTTTGGTTTTTTCAGGCCAGCTTATCTTTTCGAGTCCCGAAAGCAGTTCTTCGGCATATTCGGTGATCTTAAAGAACCACTGAGTGAGATTTTTATGTATTACTGTGGTACCGCATCTTTCGCAGGTGCCGTCAGAGAGGACCTGTTCGTTGGCCAGAACGGTCTGGCACGAAGGGCACCAGTTAACCGGAGCATTTTTCCTGTATGCGAGGCCTTTTTTATATAATTGAACAAAAAGCCACTGATTCCATTTATAGTATTCAGGCACACAGGTCATCAGTTCGGAATCCCAGTCGTACATATTTCCCATATTTTTGAGCTGTACGCGGATGTCCTCGATATTCTTCATCGTACTGTCGTATGGGTGGATACCGGTCTTAATGGCGTAGTTTTCAGCCGGAAGGCCGAAAGCATCGTAGCCGATGGGTTCAAATACATTAAAGCCTTTGAGCTTCTTATATCTTGCCCATGAATCAGTGGGTCCGTAATTATACCAGTGCCCACAGTGCAGTTTTGCGCCTGAGGGGTAAATGAACATAACAAGGCAGTAAAGTTTGTTTTCTTTCTTACTTAAGTTTGTCTTATAGATTTTATTATCTTCCCAGTAAGACTGCCACTTTTTTTCTACTTCAGAAAAGGGATATTTCATTGCCGTTTTAAATATTTTGTGAAAAATTAAATTTAAAGTTATCGAAAAAGCACGGGTTTAGCAAGGATAAGAGTGAGTTTAGCCTTAATTTGAAAATTGAAGCAAGATTAATAAAGGATTTGAAAACACAATTAATTTTTTTTGTGTATCTTAACGGGTGAGAAAAAATCATTAGGGGTACAATGGAATTATTTGAAACGGGACCTTTTCATTATCTGAATGATAAGCTATACTGCGAGCACAAGGCAGTTGAAGAGATTATAGAGGAAGTCGGTACTCCGGCTTACATTTACAGCAAGAATCATTTTACGGAACAGTACAAGGCCTTTGATGAGGCTTTCAGGGATGTTAAGCATGCGATATTTTATGCGGCCAAATCAAATTTCAATCTGAATGTAATGAAGACCTTTGCGGATCTTGGCAGCGGAATTGACGTGAATTCTGCGGGCGAATTATACAGGGCTAAAAAAATAGGACTGGACCCTTCGAGGATCATCCTTTCGGGTGTAGGAAAAACGGCAAGTGAAATAAAGCTGGCCCTGGAATATAACATTAAGCTAATTAAAGCAGAATCTTTTGAAGAGCTGCTCCTTATAAATAAAGTGGCAGGACAGGTAAATGCAATTGCACCTGTAGCGCTCAGGATCAATCCTGACGTGGATCCTAAGACCCATCCCTATATTTCTACCGGACTTGCCGAGAATAAATTCGGTATAGAAGCCTCCCAGGCAGAGGAAATATACACTGAAGGGGCAAAGCTGGAGAATGTGCTCCTGACCGGTATCGATATGCATATCGGTTCCCAGATTACTTCAATTGCTCCATATGCCGAAGCTATCGCGAAAATGGCAGAACTCTTTAAGAGAATAAAGGCAAAGGGTGTGCCTCTGGCTCATTTTGATGTGGGCGGCGGCATGGGTGTCCGTTATAAAAATGAAACTGTATTCTCACCTGAGGAACTGGCCGCGGCCGTCAAGGATACGCTTAAATCTCTGGATTGCGAGATAATGTTTGAACCAGGCAGATATTTTACTGCAAATGGCGGAATTCTGGTGACCGAGGTATTATATACAAAAAAGAACAGAGACAAGAACTTTATCATAGTTGATGCAGCGATGACTGAGCTGATCAGACCGAGTCTTTACAGCGCATATCATCACGTGCAGCCAGTCAGACTGCATTCACGGAAGGATGTAACGGTTGACATTGTAGGACCTGTGTGCGAAAGCGGGGATTTTCTGGCTAAAAACCGCGCACTGGAAGAATGCCAGCAGGGTGAAAAACTGGCAGTTATGACTACCGGCGCCTATGGCATGGTAATGTCCTCAAACTACAACGGCAGAAGGCGTCCGCCTGAAATACTGGTGGACGGCGATAAATTCCACGTTACGCGCAGCCGCGAATCATACGAGCATCTCCTGTGGGATGAGGAACTGATAAAGTAATAACGGAGCTCTGAAAACTATGCAAAGAAGAAAATTTTTGAGAACGGTATCAGCAGTTTCAGCAATACCGTTCCTTCCAATGGATTTGTTTGCCGGGAATTCCGGAAAACCTGGTGAAATTCAGCTGATAAAACCTCCAAGGCTGAAGCAGGGGGATACAGTTGGCCTGATTGCTCCAGGCAGCTTTATTAATGAAGATGAATTGAAGGACTCTATAAAGAATCTTGAAGCGCTTGGGTTTAAGGTATTTTATACTGACAATATTTTAGCCAGATTCGGATATCTGGGCGGAAAGGATGAGCAGAGAGCAAAAGATATAAACCTTATGTTTTCCAGAAAAGATATCAAGGGTATTGTTTGTGCAAGGGGCGGTTATGGATGCGCAAGGATACTACCTATGCTGGATTATGAAATGATCCGCAATAATCCCAAAGTACTCATCGGCTACAGCGACATTACCTCTTTACTGTATGCCATCACCGCAAAAACCGGCTTGGTTACCTTTCATGGACCCGTAGGTATTTCGACTTTTAATGAATTTTCTTTATCTTACTTTAAGAACACACTTATGGATCCTTTGGGCAGCCTGAGATTCTGGAATGCAAGGGATGAAAAGCCTGATGATAACAGCAGGAAGGTTGTGCCTATAAGGGGAGGAAAGGCTGCTGGCCGTCTGGTTGGCGGAAACCTCTCAATTGTGGTTTCAATGATCGGAACCCAGTATGATATCAATACTGACGGTAAGATCGTGTTTCTGGAGGAGGTTGGGGAAGAGCCATACAGGATTGACAGGATGCTTACACAGATGATTGAGGCCGGAAAATTTGAAAAGGCAGCGGGAATAGCCCTGGGGGTTTTTGAAAAGTGTGAGTCCAAAGAGGCTGATCCTTCATTTCCGAAGTCATTTACTCTGATGGAAGTCCTTATGGACAGGCTTTTTAGCCTTAATATTCCGGTTATATACGGTTTGTCATTTGGCCATATTACAAATAAATTTACTCTTCCTTTTGGAGTTATGACTGAACTGGACGTTGATAATCAGACGCTTACTCTGCTTGAGCCGGCCGTAATTTAAATAGATGCCAGGAAGAAATTAATTATAGAGAGGGTTGTCATGGGAAATAGAATAGTTTTAGCTGGGTTTCTTTTTTTATCGGTAGCGCTGAACGGATGCCTCGTTGGGCATAAGATTGTCTACGAAATCAAGCCCGATAAAATGGGGAAGGGAACCGCAACCGTCTGGTATACCGATATCAGGTCCGACGCAACTAATGACCAGCAGTTTGAAGAGGATAAGAATAATCTTTTTGACTACATGCTAAAAAGCAGCCAGTTCATTTCGGACAGGAAAAAAGAGGGTAAAAACGTGATTGCCCGTGAACTTTATCTGGAAGACAATAAACTTAACGGGAAGGTTACTTACAAATTTAATAAGCTTAGTGACGTGGAAAAGGCCCTTTCCTTTGAAGATGGTTTTTATTTCCTGACACTGGCCCTGGATGACAGTGTATTGACTACTAACGGAGAAATCATTAAATCGGCTAACTATAAAAGAATTCTCTGGGGAAATGATGTTAATACCCTTAAGTTTGAGATTTCCATTGAGCCGGCTGAAGGTACACCATTGAAAGAGCTAGCCCCGCTTTATAAACCTTAAAAAGCTAATTACTCTAAAGATTTAATAATAAAATACTTGATACGGAATTCTGCTATTAGCCAATGATGAAAGAACGCAAAACAAAAAATGCACGCGTTCTTTCATCACAGTTCAGAGCTGAGCTCCGGATCCCGGGATAATAACATGTTCGCCGAAATTGTTTTTCCACTTCCTTTCAGAAATGTATTTACCTATTCAGTTCCGCCTGACCTTACTTCCATGGCAAAAGTGGGAGTGAGGGCAGTGGTACCGTTTGGAAAACGGATACTGACCGGTTTTATTATTAATATCACAGAAACTACCACAGTAACAGGAAAAATAAAGGCCGTTCAGGATATACTGGATGCGTGTGCAATTTTCAGCCCTGAATCCCTGAGGTTTTATGAATGGATTTCCGACTATTATCTTAGTTCACTAGGTGAGGCACTGCGCAACTCCGTCCCTTATGGCCTCGAGGTTGAATCGAAGAAGAAAGTTGTAAGTGACAGGCATATGTGTGCCAGAATGCTTTCAGAGGAAACCGATTCAAAGTCACCACGATCCGGAATTCTTAAAATTCTGTCTGAACAGGAGGTTGTCAACCTCAGTTATCTGCAGAAGGAAATTAAGAAGAAGAGCATCTATTCAATACTGAGGGCACTTGAGAAGCTTGGTGCCGTTACTATTCTGGACGAACTGGAAAAAGCAAAGGTCAGCGTAAAGACGGTTAAATTTATCAAACTGGCCAGTTCAACTGATGAGGTCTATGAGGTTTTCCCGGAGCTTGAGAAAAAATCCCCCAAACAGCTTTTGATTTTAATGGAGCTGATTGCAGGCAAGGGGCAGGCGCTCGCATTAAGTGAATTACTGAAGAAGACAAATACATCCAAATCCTCTGCCGATTCCCTCGTTGAAAAAGGTCTAGTTGAAATCTATGACCAGGAAGTAGCCCGCAATTATAATGAATTATATAATGAACAGCACCAGGATCTCGTTTTAACCGAATCACAGTGCAGGGTAAAGCAGGAAGTAGCTGAGAAAATTCTGGAGAAGACTTTTCAGTCTTTTCTTTTGCATGGTGTAACGGGCAGCGGTAAGACCCAGGTTTACATTGAGATGGCGAAGGCAGCGCACAGCATCGGTAAAAACGTGCTTATTCTTGTCCCCGAGATCTCACTTACTCCGCAGATAACTTCACGCCTGTTCAATAATTTTGGTGATGGCGTGGCTGTTGTCCATAGCCGCATGTCGATGGGAGAAAGGTATGATACATGGAGAGGCATTATTGCCGGAAGGTACAACGTTGTTGTAGGGGCCCGTTCGGCTCTCTTTGCTCCACTGGAAAACATCGGACTGATAGTAGTGGATGAAGAGCACGACGGCAGCTACAAAAATTATGAACAGGTTCCCAAGTACCAGGCGCGTGACGCTGCAATAGTAAGGGCCAAGATCGCGAACTGTCCTGTTGTATTGGGTTCGGCTACTCCATCTGTAGAAAGCATGTACAATGCTAAAACAGGCAAATATAAACTCCTGGAGTTAAAGGAAAGAGTAGATGATGCCAGACTGCCTGAAATAAGGCTGGTAAATGTGGCCCTTGAAAAGAAGAAGAAAAGAATGGAAAGTGTTTTCTCAAAAACACTGCTGGATGAAGTTGGCTTGAGGTTAAATAAAAAGGAAGGCGTCATAATACTTCAGAACCGCAGGGGTTTTGCGACTCAGGTTTATTGTGAGGACTGCGGGGAGGTGGAAACGTGCAAGGATTGTTCTGTACCCCTGGTGTTTCACATAAATAAAAATACGCTGCAATGCCATTACTGCGGATACGTTAAACCGGTACCGAATGCATGCACTAACTGCGGCTCATTAAAGATAAAATATTTTGGTACCGGTACCCAGCGGGTTGAGGATGAGCTGTCCTACTACTTTCCTGATGCAAGGATTGAGAGAATAGATTCCGATTCCATAAGCCGGAAAGGGGCGCTTGGTTTTATTCTGAATAATTTCAGAAAAGGAGAGATCGATATACTTGTTGGTACGCAGATGGTGTCTAAAGGTCTCGATTTTTCAAATGTTACACTAGTTGGAGTTATTGCCGCCGAAACAAGCCTCTGGCTGCCTGATTTCCGGGCAGATGAAAGGACATTTCAGCTTTTAACACAGGTTTCAGGGCGTGCAGGCAGGAGCAAGGCCGAGGGTGAGGTAATCATTCAGACGCAAAACGACAAGCATTTTGTTCTTCAGAAAGTAGTTGCAAACGACTACCAGACTTTTTATGAGCATGAGATAGTAATACGTGAAAGGATGGGCTATCCTCCCTTTAGCCGCCTGTGCCTTATTGAAGCCCGTGATGAAAATGAAACGGATGCCAGAGGAGCAATAGATGAGTTTTACAGCTGCCTCATAAAACATCAGAGGGGGTTAAAGATCACTCCGCCCTCAGAGGCAATTATTGCGAAAATCAAGAAGAATTACCGTTTTCACATTCTTATCAAAAGTGACAGAAAAGTTGATCCGGGGGGAGCCCTGCTGAGAAACTGCGTGCTTAATTCCTTCATTAGCTTTAATAAGAATTCACGCTACAGGAACATAAGGCTATTTTTCGATATAGATCCGCAGAGTATTATATAGGATAAAAAAAAGGGGTCTCTAACAGGCCCCCTTCATCAGAAGTTACATTGATAAAAAGCTCAGCGCGGGAACAGCCTTTGCTATACCGAAAGTAATTAAGCTCCATACAATCCAGATGCCGAAGATCATTACATAGTACCTGACTGCTGACTTTGCCTGGAACATCTTTGCAAAACCGATACTTGTAACGGCAAGAGCCCAGATTGATATGACATCAAGTTTGGATGCCAGCATTCCGGTAAAGGAAGACTTGTCCATTCCCATAAAGGCAGCCACACTGGTACTGGTCAGGAATTTGGACATAGCCAAAGAGGCAATTGTCATCAGTAAAATTCCTACGATGGCAATATAATATGACATACCGTTGGCCGACATTGCGGAATTATAGGTCCCGTCACCCTTGAGGACAAATTTTGCAAACAGGAAATAAACCCCCGTTACTACAAAAAAGCTGATAAGCACTACAAAGATAGTCCCAATAATCTGAAATATGATGCCAGCATTACCCATAGCGTCTATATTTTCCTGGGTTTTTTCCAGTCTTTCATCTGCCATCTCTCTTGACATCTGTCCTTTTTCCACGGCGCTGTTTAAAGATTTTTCCATCTGTGCGATCTGTTTCTGACGGATTTCATCTTTAATCTGAGCATTGCTCATCATAGCGATTTGCGAAAGTATTGCAAAAACGATTGTCAGGCATACCGGCAGGAGCCAGTCAATTTTCCGCGGAGGAAATTTAGACATTTTATCGTATGTGGCGGCAGGACTAGTGAAAATGCCAATTATTTTGTCGGAATGACTAAGTTCTTCTTCGGCTGGTTGAGCAGGTTTGTCAGTAGATACTACTTCCTGATTGTGAATCTCTTCCATGTTAACCTCTCCTAATTAAAATTTTTGGATACATGAAGAATTAGAGCAGCATAATTACACTGCTTAATTTAGTGAATTATTTTTAAAAGTAAATGTCCTTTTTATTAATATAAAAATTTTATACGCAGACATTTTCTGGTAAAGAATCAGCCCATTTTATAGATGATCAGGCCCGCAATGCCGTGTATAAAAACGAAGGCGGCGACAATCAGTCCGCCCCAGTTAGTGCCAATCTGATGACCGTTAACAGTGATGCCGGAAAGCTGATTAATGACAACAATAACCAGTACCATTGCTCCGAGAGTGAAGTTACCGGTTTTGTAAAAAAGCGAGAGCTCCCGCTCATCCAGTCCCGGTTTTATGAGCCTCATAAATATGGGTCTTGGGGCAAGCAAAGCCAGAGCTGCCAGGCCCTTGGCTCCCAGAAAGAGTACCAGAACAAGGCACAAAGCTCCGACTAAAGCCTCATATAGATAGCGGAATATCATTTTATTTATCCTCCTCTATGAAAAAAATGTCTTCAACCCTGCAGTTAAAAAATGCGGCAATCTTAAGTGCCAGGAGTACAGAAGGATTAAACTTCCCGTTTTCGATTGCCAGAATGGTATGCCTGGAAACCCCCACCCTGCCGGCAAGTTCGTCCTGTGTGATCTGATCCTTCTCAAATCTGAATTTTTTCAGCCTGTTATGAAGCATATATAAAATGTTAATAGTCAATAAAAATGTAGATAATACTTAACAAAATGTCAAGTATTATCTACATCGGGAGGAATATTCCGGGAAAATTTTTCAATTAATGGAAAAACTCTTAAAGGAAACTAAACTCAGTGAACATGCCGCCCCCTGGCCGCACGTAAATAAGCAACGTAACGGACCTGGGCACTGCTGAAAATTGTTTGCTTGCCTAATTTGACGTAAAGAGCTAAGTTAGAGTGTAAAAAAAGCGTTTTTTAACACATGGGAATTTTATGAAAACTATCATTGAACCTTTTAAAATTAAGTCAGTAGAGCCCATAAGGTTTACTACAAGGGAAGAAAGAGAAAGAATCATCAGGGAAGCCGGTTATAATACATTTATGATCCGTGCTGAAGACGTAATTATTGATCTTCTTACCGACAGCGGTACTTCGGCCATGAGTGCAAAACAGTGGGCAGGTATTATGGATGGGGACGAGTCATACGCCGGTTCAAAGAGCTTTTACCGGTTCGAAGCCATGGTAAAAAAGATTACAGGGATGAAGTTTATAATTCCTACTCATCAGGGAAGAGCCGCTGAAAAAATATTATTTTCGATAACGGGCGGACCGGGTAAATATTTCCCGAATAACACACACTTCGATACAACGCGTGCAAACATAGAATTCTCTAAGGCAGAAGCATTTGATCTCCTGAATGAGGTTGGCAAGCATCCCGAAGTACGCGCCGATTTTAAGGGGAATATGGACATTAAGGCCCTGGAGTCATTTATTCTGGAAAAGGGAAAAGAAAATATTCCGCTTTGCCTGATAACGGTAACAAATAATTCCGGTGGGGGCCAGCCTGTTTCTATGCAGAATATCAGGGAGACCAAAGAGGTCTGCAAAAAATATGGTATTCCGCTGTTTCTGGATGCATGCCGTTTTGCAGAAAATGCTTATTTTATAAAGAAAAGGGAGCCGGGCTATAAGGATAAATCTGTTCTTGAGATTGCGCAGGAGATGTTTTCATATGCCGATGGTTGCACCATGAGTGCCAAGAAAGATGCTCTGGTAAATATAGGCGGCTTTCTTGCCCTGAATGATGATAACCTTGCCATGCTCTGCAGGAATCTGCTTATCGTTACCGAGGGCTTTCCTACCTATGGTGGTCTTGCCGGCAGGGATCTGGAAGCCGTGGCTCAGGGACTTGAGGAGGTGCTTGAGGAAAGCTACCTGCAGTACAGGATAAGGAGCGTAGAGTACCTGGGTGAAAAACTGCTTGCAGCAGGAGTGCCAATGATTGAGCCGCCAGGAGGCCATGCAATATACCTGGATGCAAAGAGATTTCTTCCCAATATACCGCAGGAACAGTTCCCGGGACAGTCTATAGCAGCAGAATTATACATTGAAGGCGGCATCAGATCGGTTGAGATCGGCAGTGTAATGTTCGGCAAGTATGGCCAGGATGGGCAGCTTATAGCTCCTCCGATGGAACTTGTAAGACTAGCAATTCCAAGGAGAGTTTATACACAGAGCCACATTGATTACGTTGCCGAAGTTGTAATTGATGTCTTTAACAGAAGAGAAAAAATGAAAGGGTATAAGATTGTTTATGAAGCTCCGATGCTGAGACATTTTACGGCAAGGTTTGAACAGTTATAGTACTAAAAACAAAAAGAAGCAGATACGAATGAAAATTAATAAAAAATATATCTATACCAATAACAGGCAGCTCTTCAGGCTTCTGATCTCTGAATCCAACAAACTCATTGTTGAAGACAGGGATATTGAAAAAAAACAGGCTTACTTCAACTGCCTGGATGCAGCAAGCGGCAGGGATATTTTCAGGAACCTTCAGCTTGAGGAAAAATTCTGGATTGGAATTGAGGCGGTTTACAAGGATGTTATTTACTTCCACAAGTATGCAAAACCGGACATGCCGGGCCACAAGGAGATCATTGCCTTTGACATCAGTCAGCAAAAAATTCTCTGGCACTCTGATTCGGTGTTGTTCCTTTTTATGCATGATGACAGGATGTACGGCTTCAGGCAGAAGTTTGAAACCAGGGAGTTTTATGCCCTCGACTACCTTTCGGGCGAACTGGTGGAGGAACTGGGAAATGACCCGGAGGGAATTAACCTGATAAGGGATAGTATCGACGAAGAAGCGCAGTACAGGGATTATCTTTTCCCCAATACATATTTCCCGGATAAAATTCATGACATTGAAATAAAGGTAATAATTGATAAATTTACAGTGGGATTGAATATTGAAGGAAATGTTGAGTTTGTAAGGTACGGGAATGTTCTTCTTTTTAATTATTATGAGAGGCTCTCAGACAGGACGCTGGTTAACAGATTCCTGGCAGCTGATCTACACACACAAGAACTCATTTATGATGAAGTACTGAATTCAGGGGCAAATTCATTTGTCCCAGATTCTTTTTTTATGAAACATAACCTCGTGTTTATATTAAAGGAGAAAAAGGAAATAATTGTTTCCGAAATAGTATGATAATGGCTTAAGGGTAAAGAAGAATGGAATTATCGGAAAAAGAAAAAAAGATTCTCATACAGGCTGCACGTGAGTCCATCAGGACCTACTTTACCGGAGGCAATGTGCCCGAAGTGGATTACAGCGAGTATCCGAATCTTAAACTGCATGCAGGCGCCTTTGTGACGCTTACAAAGAACGGCTCGCTCAGGGGATGCATCGGTTTCATAATCTCGGATAATACTCTCTTCCAGACCGTTTGTGATGCTGCAAGAAGAGCCGCAGTGAATGATCCGCGCTTTACTTCATTGCAGAAAGAGGAGCTGGATGATGTTGAGATAGAAATATCTGTGTTATCTCCTCCCTTTAAGATGAACAGTTATGATGATATAATACTTGGCAGGCATGGCGTCATTCTGGAGGATTTGGGCAGAAGGGCATTATTGCTGCCCCAGGTACCGGTTGAACACAACATGGATAAGGATGAATTTCTCTCCGCGCTTTGTGAGAAAGCGGGGTTACCTTCGGATTTGTGGCGGAAGCGAAAATTAAAGATGAACCTTTTTACCGCCAGCGTATTTTCAGAAGAAGAGATAAGGAATCAGAAACATGGAAACGATGATTAGGCCGCCAGCCGTAGCTGGCATGTTTTATCCTGCCGATGAGCGAAAGCTGAAAGAGGAGGTAAAATACCTGCTGGATATGTCAAAAACTGAAAAGTCAGCGGGTGATATTGCCGCAATTGTTGTTCCGCACGCCGGATATATCTATTCGGGCAGAACGGCTGCGTATGCCTATAATGCAATTAAGGACAGAGCATATGATACGGTAGTTATTTTATCTCCGAGTCACAGGGAATATTTTCCGGGAGTATCTGTGTACAAGGGGGATGCATACAAAACCCCCCTGGGCATAATTCCCGTGAATAAGAAGATGCGTGAAGAGATAACAAAGGACTCAAAACTTATTTTCCAGGGAATAGAGGGGCACCGTCAGGAGCATGCCCTGGAAGTGCAGCTTCCGTTCCTGCAGATGGTGCTGAAGGAATTTTCAATTCTTCCAATAGTAATTGGCGATCAGAAGCCTCCCTTCCTTTTTGAACTTTCCGACAGGCTTGCAAAGGTAGTAGATGAAAGAACGCTGATTGTGGCCAGCTCGGACCTGTCACATTTTCATACCAAGCAGCAGGCCGATAAACTGGACTCAATTGTAGAGAGGAGGATTGCAGGCTTTGATTATAATGCACTGCTGGAGGACCTGGAGACCAACCGCTGCGAGGCTTGCGGAGGAGGTCCAATCGTTGCGGCAATGAGAACAGCTGACCTGATTAATAAAAAGAAGGCCGTAGTTCTGGACCGCAGTGACTCAGGAGATGTTACGGGAGACTTTTCAGAAGTGGTGGGTTATCTTTCGGCAATGATTTATGAGTGATGTTGCGATAATCGGGGCGGGAAAGATTGCTTTTTCACTTACAAGGGCGTTACTGGAAATAAGCGAAAATATTATCTGTGTAGTCAGCAGGACCCGGAAGTCTGCGGGTCTGCTCGCAGATAAATTCGGAATTGGGTTCTATACCGACAATTATTCAGAAATACCCACAGAAACCAGGTTGTTCTTTCTTGCTGTGCCTGATGGCGAGATTACTCCAACCGCACTGAAGCTTTCAGAATGTAATCTCGACTTTAAGAACTCTCTGTTTATTCATCTTTCAGGCTCACAAACCGTCCTGCAGCTGGATGCTTTGCGCCATAAGGGAGCCGCAGTTGCTTCTCTGCACATTATGCAGACTTTTCCCTCCAGGGATGCAGCTGAAATCCGCGGGGCTTATGCAGCAATTGAAAGTATTGATGCTCAGACGCAGGATTCCCTGACAACACTTGCAAAAAAAATGGGCATGCAGCCATTTTATATTGAGTCGGCAGACAAGATATTCTATCACATTGCAGGGGTCTTTGCTTCCAACTTTCTGATTGCTAACCTGTACAATTCCCAGCAGTCCTTTAATATGAGCAAGGCCGAAGGTGTGGATTTCATCAATATGATAAAGCCCATCGTCAGATCATCACTGGAGAATGCAGGGAAGGAAGGCATTATCAGGGCGCTATCGGGTCCGGTGGACAGAGTGGATATAGAAACCATTGAAAACCACCTCAGGGCGCTGAAAACAAAATCGATAATTCCTGATGAGGGTAAGAATGGGGTTAATGTTCTTTTTCTTAACTATATTTCACAGTCATTAATACTGCTCGAGATTTCAAAGATAAAAAATCAGATACCGCGTGAAAAATATGATAAAATCAGGCAGCTTTTACTTGGAGAACTGAAGGAATCAATTTCTGCCGGGACAATCTGAAATAAGAGACTTAATAAAAAAACCGCACTTATGTGCGGTTTTTTTATGAAATTACATTATTACTTACTGGAATCTTCTATCGCCGGCCTGTTTGTTATAGATCCATTTTACCTCAACCCATGCAGGGTTACCAGGTGTGCCGCCGCCCCTGTTTGTGATCTGCAGCTTTGAGTAATGCTGGTCGTTGTCATAAACAAATACATAGTTTGTCTCTGTATCCTTGAAGCTTTTGACCCATGAGCTTTGCTGTACAGGTGCAGAAACGGTATCGCTAAAATTGGTCGAGCTTCCTATTTTAAAGTAAGTCTGTCTGGATAAGCCTGTAGCCAGATCGGCCGAAGCAACTACAAATCCATTGCTGGAATAATAGAGGTCAACTTTTGATTTATCCGATGAAGATATACCATAAGCCTGGCCGGTAGATAATTGTAACCCGCTGGGCTGCTGTGCCGATGTACCTATTGTCTCATAGATTTTTTGTGTAAATGTCTGTGTAGAGACTGAAAAACGCACATTATATGTGGTCTTTTGGCCGGCTGAGACTGTAGCCGTAAACGTAGTATCATTCAGGCCCTGGGATTTAAGCGTAATAGAATAGGTTCCGGCATCAAGGTTCGTAAGGCTGTCGGGAGTTACCTTATTTGTATTTGTGCCATTGCTCCATATCTGGGCGCCTGATGGTGTAGATGTAATGTAAAGGCTGCCTTTGGCAGGTGTTTCAGGCGTTGTGGAATTATCGCTGCAGGAGTAGAACATTACCGATACAAGCAATCCTATCATTAAAACTAAATACTTTCTCATTTATTCCTCTTTCTTTATTGGGTTAATTATTTTTTTGCCAAATTAAAATCAAATTTAGATCCATCCAGGGTCATGGTAAACGTACCCGAAAGCTGTTTCATGTCGTTGGATAATTTCCCGGAATATTTTCCCATGAATCTGCTATGCAGAAGATCCTTCATGGTCACCTTATTCGTAGCCGGATCTATTGTACCGCTAACCTGCTGGTTAATTACCTCTCTGTAGTTTATTGTAATCTTTCCCTTGAAATCATTACCGGTCTGATCGGTTATTCTCAGCGTAGTAGCGCGTTTGTCAAATTTCCCGCTCCACGTACCCTTTAAATCCACGGCAACCGCAGTAGTTGTCTGTTTACCTGTCCCCTTTGCTGTAGTATCCTGCTTCTTTGTGGTATCGGATTTTGCAGTGCCCTGCTGTACGTTCTGTTTTTCGCCGGGCTGTTCCTGTTTTTTCTGGCAGCCTGAAGTAATAAGCACAGAGGAAATTAAAAGGCCAAAAACCATCGCAGAGGCTAATATCCGCGGGAATGAGTTTTTAAAAACAAAATTTAGCACTTGAACCCCCTTAAGTTATCTTTGGTAATAAATATTAATTAATATAATTTGAATTCAAATCAATTTCCATAAGTATAAATTATTTAAGTCTAAACTGCAAGAATTTATGAGACAATAACTAATTATTAAATCAATTAATAAATTCCACATTTTCAACTCAGTAAAATAAGTCCTAAAAATCTCTATTTTTTACTATATTTAAGGATATAAAATTTGGAGGATAGAGCTATCGAAAAGCAAAATAAAACCCAGAATGACGTTGAGAAGATTGTTTCTCTTGCAAAAAGAAGAGGCTTCGTATTTCAGTCAAGTGAAATTTATGGCGGTCTGAATGGCTGCTGGGATTACGGTCCGCTCGGAGTTGAGCTGTTAAAAAATATTAAGGAAGAGTGGTGGAAGTTCATGACCTACAGAAAAAATGTAGAGGGTCTGGATGCCGCCATACTCATGCATCCGAGGGTATGGGAAGCCTCAGGGCACGTGGAAAATTTTACGGATCCAATGGTGGATTGCAAGCAGTGCAAAGCCCGCTTCCGCCTGGATACCCTGGCAGAGTTTATTTCGGATAAAAAGAAAGAAAAAGCCATAAAAGGACTTTCAGAACTGCTGGCTGAAGAGCCATCCCTTCTGGAAAAATTAAGTTCAATAACTTCGGGCAACCTGAAGGATGAGGCCGTCATAAATGAAGCTTTTAACGCCATACTCGAAGATAAAGAGCTTGGTCCAAAAATGCTGGGATTACTGAACTGCCCTCAGTGCGGTAATGCCGGTACATTTACCGCAGCCCGTCAGTTTAACCTCATGTTCAAGACTTTTATTGGTCCAGTTGAAGATACAGGTGCTGTAGTTTATTTAAGACCCGAAACGGCGCAGGGAATATTTGTTAACTTCCTGAACGTTCAGAACTCCAGCAGGCAGAAGTTGCCATTCGGTATTGCGCAGATAGGGAAGGCCTTCAGAAATGAAATAAATACTAAGAATTTTCTTTTCCGCACGCGTGAGTTTGAGCAGATGGAAATGCAGTTTTTTGTTAAGCCGGAAGAGGACAAGAAATGGTATGATTATTGGAAAGACCTCAGAATGGAATGGTACAAGACGCTTGGGATGACACCTGAAAAACTTAGGTATCATGACCATCCCAAAGACAAGCTGGCTCACTATGCTAAGGAAGCTACTGACATAGAGTATTTGTTCCCGTTTGGCTGGGGAGAGATCGAAGGTATTCATAACAGAACAAATTTCGATCTAAGCAGGCACCAGGAATACTCAAAAAAATCGCAGCTGTATTTTGATGAGGAAACCAAGGAAAAGTTCATTCCATTTATAATTGAAACATCTGCTGGAGCAAGCCGTTCGTTTATGGCATTTTTGATAGATGCTTATTATGAGGAAGAGGTAAACGGGGAATTAAGGTCTGTGCTTAAATTCAATCCGCGACTGGCACCGATAAAGGCAGCCATACTGCCTCTGGTCAATAAGGACGGTATGCCGGAAATAGCAGAGAAAATTGACCGCAGTCTCAGGCCCTTTTTGAGGGTTTTTTATGATGACAAGGGTGCTATTGGCAGAAGATACAGAAGAATGGACGAAGTTGGCACCCCATATTGTATAACCGTAGACACCCAGACGCTGGAGGATCAGACAGTTACAATAAGGGACAGGGATACAATGCAGCAGGAAAGAGTAAAAATTGATGAATTGCTGCCATACTTCCAGAAAAAGCTGGTTAACGAAAATCTGGATTTCTAGGATTTTCTTTCCAATATAGCAAATTTTGACTTTTATATTAGTTATGACCGGTTTAATATGTAGTAATGACTAATAATGGAGGAAAAAATGAGAAAGTTGGAAAATGTTACTGTTCTTTTAATTTTGTTTATCACGGGTTTGTTCTTTGCTGCCGGTTGTAATAGCTCTGATTCTGGCACACAGCCGGTTCCCGGCAATCAGCTGGCTCCGCCTACGAATATATCTGTTTCATTGTCCGGGGCTTCCGGAACTGCTGCCAGGGTGACCTGGACAAAATCCACCGACAACTCTGCGGCAGATTTTGCGGGTTATTATGTAATTACAAATAAAGTTGATTCAGTAGGTACAAACCTTGGGAAAGCGGATTCTGCACTGGTAGTCAAAACCGACAGTGCTTTTCATGTAATAAGTCTGGATCCGAGCCGTTCCACTTATTACCAAACGAAGGTTTATTCCGTAAAGGGTGACGGTACCAGGAGCCAGGCGGCGACATCGGTCATTTACGCCGGTGTTTATGAGACGACAGGTGCAACAATTGATGAATATTCCACAATTGCATCGGCAGCAAAGAGCGGATATGGCTGGGATCCTTTCCTGGGCCTGGGCACACAGCTGGCTTATTCAGCGGGAAATGCCGCAAAAATTGACCTGCACCTCAGGATGGATGGGGCGGCGCTGAAGTTTTTCTCGCCTAATAATTCAAAGGTTAGTATTACTAACGGTCACAATACGCTGATATCACTATTAGGTACAGGAAAAGCCGCCTACGATAAGGCAGAGGGGCTGGCAGAACCTGCGCTGAATGAATTAGAGGTTACTCCCGACAACGTTTACCTCATTAAGACGCAGGGCGGAATTTATGTGAAGATCTGGGTCAAAAGTGTCGGAAAGGCGGGCAGTAACAGCTATAATACAGTTACCTTTGACTATAAGCTCCAGCCTATTGCCGGTTTGAGAGTCCTGAAGAGATAAACAATTTTGATGAAACTTTTACAACCCGGTTTAGAATACTTGAACCGGGTTTTTTTATAGGGAGTACTCTTTGAAGAAATTATTTGTTCTAATGTTGATGCTGCTGCCCGGGACGCTGTTTTCTCAATCGTCAGGGGATTTCGATTCCAGGGTAGAGCAGGGTATTAAACAGATTTACAACATAAAGTTTGATGAAGCCGACAGGACATTTAAGTCTGTAATTGCCGATTATCCGAACCAGCCAGCCGGTAAGTTCTTCCTGGCAATGATAGACTGGTGGAAGATTATGCTCGATCTGGACAATGAAGGCTATGATGATATCTTTTTTGCAAAGCTGGAAGACGTGATCTACCAGTGCGACCAGATCTTAGAAAAAGATGAATCAAATGTTGATGCCCTTTTTTTCAAGGGCGGTGCTATCGGTTTCAGGGGAAGGCTCAGGGCAATGCGTGAAAGCTGGATCAAGGCTGCTGATGACGGGCGTGAAGCCTTGCCGATTGTTAACCGGGCATACAAGCTGAATCCGAATAATATTGACGTTCAGCTGGGGTTCGGTATTTATGATTATTATGCGGCAGTCATTCCGCAAAAGTATCCTATGATAAAGCCGCTCATGGTTTTCTTTCCCTCGGGTGATAAGGATAAGGGCATAAAGGAATTGACCAATGTAGCGCTTAACGGGAAATATGCCAAAACCGAGTCGCGTTATTTCCTGATGCAGCTTTATTACCAGTTTGAGGAAAATTTTCAGAAGGCAGAAGAATTTGCAAAACTTCTGAATGGGGAATTCCCGGATAATCCAATATTCGAGCGGTATTTCGGGCGGATAAACGTCAGAAAAGGTGACTATTCGGTAGCAGACAGGATTTTCAGGGATGTATATGATAAAAGCAGCATGAAATATGCGGGTTATAATGATGTTGCAAGAAGAGAAGCCACATACTATCTGGGATATTATAAGAAACTCATGGGGCAGGTGGATTCGGCTATAGTTTACTTCAGGGAATGTGAACAGCTTTCGAGGAAGGTTGACCGTAAGGAAAAGTCCGGATTCTTAGTAAATTCGCTTTTATACCTTGGCAACTATTATGACCAGCTGGGCCAGAGGGATAAAGCAATAACTAACTATAAAGAACTGCTGGATATTAAAGAATTCGGGCAGTCACACACACTTGCAAAACAGTACCTGGAAAAGCCATACGGGAAATAAAAAATAGTAAAAAAAAGCCGCTCTGTTGGAGCGGCTTTTCCGTAAGATAAATAAAAACTCTAGTAACTGAAGGTAATTCCTATTCTGTTAAGTGATCCTATGAATCCGAATGAGGTATAGGAATAATCGAAATTATAACCTCCAATCAGTGCACCCACACCTATATTGAAGCCGGCAAGACCGGTGGAAGTACCAACTTTAAGCTCTTTCCTCTTTTCATTATCATATCCGAGACGCAGGCGCAGGACTTTGCTCAGGTTAAATTCAGCTCCCAGCGAAAAGATACTCAGTCTTTCGGCGAATGAATCCTGTTCTTCGTTCAGCTTATTAAGGCTGAGATAGAGGCGTAAGGGAATGTGCGCCATTTTTTTGGATACACCGAATTTCAGATCAAGCGGGAGGCTCTCTTTATGAGTGCTGAAATAGGATTTGAGCTGTGTCCCCATGTTGAGGGCCGAGATGCCGAAAACCAGCTGCTGATCGGGGATAATATACTGCAATCCCAGGTCGAAACCCACGGCCGAGGAGGAAATGTTATCAATACCGGAATAGATGAATTTAACGTTGGCGCCATAATAGAAATTCTCATCCAGTTTATTACCGTATCCGAGTACAAAGGCGACATCCCCGGCGCGGAACTCACCCATTCTGTTTGCAAATTCATCAGCCCTGGTAAAAGAGCCGTAGTTAATATAATTTATTCCAAAAGCAAAATGACCTATACCCTCGAAATCCCTGGAAAGGGCCAAACCGCCAAGGTTAATATCCATCAGATAGTTTACGTAGGAAAATGAAACCGGTATGTTTTCCAGACTATTAATTCCGGCCGGGTTATAAAAAATCACGTTGGGATCATCATTATTGGCCACAAAACTGCCTGCAAGAGCAGCGGCTCTGGGATTTAAGTCCAGGCGCAGGAAGTCATAAGTTGATTGTGCCTGGAATTTTCCGACAAACAAAAAAGAAATTAAAGTAATCAGAAGGACCCGATTTAATTTCATTAAACTCCTCAAATTGATATGTTATTTTAAGTATAATTGTGAATAATGGCAAGGCAAAATACGAAGCGAGGCTACAAATGTACCGATTTAATTAAGCATTTCCCAAGTAAGTTATTCCTGATTACGGACATAAAGGCTTAATATTAAGATAGTTAATATTGAAACAAAAAAGGGTAAAAAACTGTTTAATATGCATAAAGTCCGGTTTTCCTTGAAGGTTGGGACTTAATTTTATAAGTTAGGAGCGGATATACAAACAATTCACGGATACATAGAAGAGAAGAATATGAATACTTTAAAAACTGCATTTTTAATGGCTTTGATGATGGTCCTTTTTCTTTTTGTAGGCGGGCTGCTGGGAGGAGAAAGAGGAATGGTAATGGCGTTTTTATTTTCACTTGTAATGAACTTCGGTTCCTACTGGTTTTCCGATAAAATTGTCTTAACCATGTACAGGGCACAGCAGGTAAATGAGCAGGAATTCCCGCAGTTATTCAGAATAGTAAGAAATCTGGTGGGAAAGGCCGGCTTACCGATGCCCAAAGTGTACGTAATGCAGAATCCATCCCCGAATGCTTTTGCCACGGGCAGAAATCCAGAACACGCTGCTGTTGCTGTAACAACAGGTATACTCAATCTCCTGGATGAGGATGAGCTATCGGGTGTTATCGGGCATGAACTGGCACACGTAAGGCACCGGGATATACTGATCGGGACCATTGCTGCAACGCTGGTCGGTACGATTACCTTTATTGCCCGCATGGCGGGTTGGGCCCTGATGTTCGGAGGGGGCAGGGACAACAGGGACAGGGATGGTGAAGGAATAGGATCTTTATTCCTTTTAATACTTTCGCCGATAGTTGCCATGCTGATACAGCTGGCAATTTCAAGATCACGGGAATACCTGGCTGATGAAGGTGGATCTGAAATATCGGGAAAACCCTTATCACTGGCTTCAGCCTTAAATAAGCTGAATGCGGTGAATGAAAGAATGCCGATGCTGAATGCCGAGACCTCTTCGGCTCATCTTTTCATTGTAAATCCATTGTCGGGAAAATCGTTCATGAAGATGTTTTCAACCCATCCGCCAATTGAAGAAAGGATCAAAAGGCTGCAGGCTATTGCTTCCAGGGGTTAATACCCGTTTAAATATAATTAAAGCGCTGAGGCACAGAGTGAAATCTGCTGCTCAGCGCTTTAATTTTAATGCATTTAAATGGTTATTCTGCTCTCATATCACGTGTCATCAGATCCGTTGTAGCTTTTACGGGATCCTTATCCTCAAATAGCACCTGGTAGACCTCATTTACTATCGGGGTACTCACCTTTTTAATATCAGCCAGTTGTTTAACCGAGCGGCAGGTTTCCACCCCTTCGGCCACCATGGTCATGGTCTTCAGCACCTGTTTCAGAGTTTTCCCTTCTCCAATCTTTTCGCCTACAAAGCGGTTCCGGCTGTGTTTACTCATGCAGGTAACAATCAGATCGCCCATGCCGGAAAGACCGGCAAAGGTCTCAGCCCTGGCGCCCATGGCGGTTCCGAGTCGGGATATTTCTGCTATTCCGCGCGTCATTATCGCGGCTTTTGTATTATCCCCAAATTTAGCACCGTCGATGATGCCGGCACCGATGGCAATTACATTCTTAACTGCTCCTCCCAGTTCAACGCCCAGTATATCTGTAGATGAGTAGACCCTGAAGTATGACACGATGAAGGCTGCCTGAATGCTCTTGGATGTAGCTTCCGATTTGGATGCAGCAACCACTGCCGTAGGGATGCGGCGGCTGACTTCCTCGGCGTGACTGGGTCCTGAGAGCACCCCGATCTGCTGTTCATCAAGCTCCGGCATCTGATCTTTGAGCATCTGTGACATGGTAAGCAGCGACTTATTTTCAATTCCCTTGGCAACGCTTACCAGAATTGAGTTCTTAATGGAGGAGTAATCAATTTTTTTAATTACACTCCGGAGGAACTGGGATGGCACGGCAAGTACCAGCATATGCTGGCCGTTTACGGCTTCATCCAGGTCGTGAGTAATCTGCATCTCCTCAGGAAGTGTAATGCCGGGCAGATAGAGCTTGTTTAGCCTGGTTTTTGCGAGAACTTTTGCATACTGTCTGTCGTATTCCCAGAGGGAAACTTTATGGCCATTATAGTGAAGCAGGATAGCCAGCGTGGTACCCCAGCCTCCGGCCCCAAGAACTGAAATGTTCATATAATCTCTTATGATATCTGATTTCTAGTATTTTTTTTAGTTACAGAAACCGGGAAATTGTAAAAATAAGTACTTAAATAAAAAGCACTCAAAGATAAATAATAATGAAGTAAATTGGTGTATAAACCGGACCTGAAGAAAAGAAAATCCATTATAAATTTTCTTTTCTTTCACCGGTCCGTAAAATTAAGCTTTTTTCTTGCTAAACAGGTTGATTCTATTTTCTTTACCGTTAAAGATTCTGCTGAGATTTGCACGATGGGTATATAGAATAAGAAAGCAGATAACTATAGAAAAAGGAAGGACCACGTTGTAGCCCTGGATATCGGCATGGAAAACGTTTTCCCTGATAACCAGAATCAAAGGAACTGAGAGCGCCCCGAGGATCGATCCTAACGAGATATATTTGGAGATGGACACCACGATGATAAACACACCGATAGCAACTAACATATCTACAGTGATTATTGTCATGAGCATTCCCAAAGCAGTAGCAATACCCTTCCCGCCGCGGAAACCGGCAAAAATGGTCCATATATGTCCGATTACGGCAGAGATACCAGCGATAATCTGAATCAGGGTAAAGTCGTCAAAAGGAGTGGCATTTTCGAACGGAATATTGCCATAATGCAATCTTGCTACCAGAATTACTGCCAGTGCACCCTTAAGTGCATCCAGAAGAATAACCAGTATGCCATATTTCCATCCGAGTACCCGGTAAACGTTGGTTCCACCGGCATTTCCGCTGCCAAAGTCGCGGATGTCAATTCCTTTTACTAATTTACCTACTATAATACTAGTTGGGATAGATCCGATCAGATAGGACAACAATATGATTGTGATTAAAAGATACATAATAAACGGTTAAAAAATGATTGTACATAAAAAATTATAAAAATATCCGAGTATAATATCAATATAAAATTCTGATAAAACCACTACAAAATGAATATATTTTTTGTTATTATCCCGGCCATTCCCTACTTTATTAACGTTAAGCAAGCAGGTCTGGTACTTCTGACAACTTCTCAAAGAGCTCAATATCTGAGCCGGTAGTAATCTTAAAGTTCAGAACCGAACCCTCAACGATTTTTACCTTAAAGCCGGCCCTGGTAACGAGCATTGACTCATCAGTCCCATAAAATCCCTGCTTATAGGCAGTTTCAAGTGACTCTTTAATAACCTGGTATTTAAATATCTGGGGTGTCTGCGCATAGCAGACTTCATTCCTGTCCAAATATGAAGCAACGTATTCATTATCAGTCTTAACCAGCGTATCGCGTGCATTTATACATACCAGTACATTATCGAACGACTTTGCCGTTGTTACAGCTTCAGTCAGAATTTTTTGGCTCAGCAAAGGACGGGCAGCGTCATGAATAATGATCAGGTCGTCCTTCCCGGCTGACAGGGAAGAAAGGGCATTATAGACCGAGTCCTGCCTTTCTTTTCCTCCCGTTACAATTTCCTTTATTTTACAAAAGTCGTACTTTTGTGCAATATCCCTGATCAAATCGAAATATTCGGTTTGAGCTGCAATCACTATTTCATCGATCAGATCACTTTTCTGAAAAATATCGAGTGTATGGGCAATTATTTCTTTGCCTTTAACTTTATGATATTGTTTGGGTAAAGATATACCGCAGCGTTTACCCTGTCCGCCTGCGGGAATAATAGCAAAAGTTTTCATATAATAAGCATTGCATCGCCATAGCTGAGAAATCTATAATTTTCCTTTAATGCCTTCTTGTAGGCCTTCATGAGCAGGTCATAACCTGCAAAGGCTGCAGCAAGCATTATCAGTGTAGATTCCGGAGTATGGAAATTTGTAATCAGCCGTTGTACGATCTTGAAGTCATAAGGCGGAAAGATAAATTTATCGGTCCAGCCGCTGTTTGGTTTTACGAAACCTTCAGCCGTAACGCTGCTTTCAAGAGCGCGTGTTGAGCTGGTTCCAACTACAAACACTTTATGTTTGTTCTGGATTGCCTTGTTGATTGTTTCAGCAGAAGCAGTTGAAATTTCGAAAAATTCGGAATCCATTTTATGTTTTGTCAGGTCTTCAACTTCAACGGGACGGAAAGTACCAAGGCCTATATGAAGTACGACCGGGGCAAGCTTAATGCCCTTTTTCTTTATCTTTTCAAGCAGTTCATCTGTAAAGTGCAGGCCGGCCGTAGGGGCTGCAACAGCACCATCCACCTTGGCGAATACGGTCTGGTAGTTTTCCTTATCCTCGGGTATTGGTTCCCTCTTGATATAAGGAGGAAGGGGAGTAAGACCGATCTTCTCAACAGCCTTAAAAATATTTCCGGGCTGGTTAAAGCGGACTGTTCTGCCTCTGGAGGTAGTATTATCTATTACCTCACACCAGAGTTTATCATTGAAATATATTCTGTTGCCTATTCTTACCTTTCTTGCAGGGTCAACTATGACGTCCCATATGCATTCTTCTTTATTAAGTTCTCTCAACAGGAAGACCTCGATTTTTGCATTGGTCCTTTCTTTCTTACCATAGAGTCTGGCCTGAATAACCTTGGTTTCATTGACGACCAGTACATCTCCCTTTTCCATATAGTCGATGACGTTGCTGAACTGTTTGGATTCGATAGTCTGGTTTTCTCTGTCCAGTACCATCAGCTTAGCGCTGTCTCTTGGTTCAACCGGGAACTTTGCAATCTGGGTTTTGGGTAAATTATAATTAAAATCCGATAGTTTCATATGGTCTCCTTACTATCCTGAATAATTAAACCATTTTAAGGCAGGGCGGCAGGCCGAAGCCTGCCGTCCTGAAATAAGTTATTTATTTTTTCTTGTTCGTTTTCTTGACAGGCTTTGTATATCCTTTGCCTGCCTTCGTAACGGTTACCTTCTTGGCAGCGGCCGGTTTAGCTTTAACCGCAGCAGCCTTCTTGGCAGCGGCCGGTTTAGCCTTAACGACAACAGCCTTCTTTACAGCCGGCTTAGCTTTAGTTAAAACCGGTTTCTTGGCAGCCGGAGTAGCTTTTTTAGCCGGAGCTGTTTTAGCAGCCGGTTTAGCAGCCGTAACTGCCTTTGACTGACCTTCTTTTATTACTGCTCTAGCTGCAGCAAGGCGTGCAATTGGAACCCTGAAAGGAGAACAGCTTACATAATTCAGGTTTGCCTTGTGGCAGAATTCCACAGAAGCAGGCTCACCGCCGTGCTCACCGCAGATACCAACCTTTAGAGCAGGTCTTACTGATCTACCCTTCTGTGTACCGATTTCAATTAACTGGCCAACGCCGTTAATGTCTATAGATACGAAAGGATCAATCGGCAGGATTTCTCTTTCGACGTACAGCGGCAGGAATTTGCCGGCATCGTCTCTGGAGAGACCAAAGGTTGTCTGTGTAAGGTCATTGGTTCCAAAGCTGAAGAATTCAGCTCTTTCGGCTATCTTGTCGGCAGTGAGGGCAGCCCTCGGTAATTCGATCATGGTACCAACGAGATAATTAATCTTGATACCCTGTTCTTTCATTACGCTTGCAGCCACTTTTCTGACTATATCTTCCTGAAGCTTTAATTCTTCAACGGTACTTACCAGAGGAATCATGATTTCAGGTTTTACCTTAACCTTTGCCTTTGCGACTTCGCATGCAGCTTCAAAGATTGCCCTTGCCTGCATTTCAGTAATTTCAGGATAGCTGATGCCTAAGCGACAGCCTCTGAAACCGAGCATCGGGTTGAATTCTTTCAAAGACTCAATTTTGTCTTTTACTTTTTCAACAGAAACATTTAATGATTCAGCAACTTCCCTGATCTCATCTTCTTCGTGAGGCAGGAATTCATGCAAGGGAGGATCGAGGGTTCTGATAGTAACGGGTCTTTCACCCATTGCAAGGAATATACCCTTGAAGTCCTCTTTCTGGTAAGGAAGCAGTTTAGCAAGAGCAGCCTGTCTTTCTTCCAGTGTATCGGCAAGAATCATTTCTCTTACAGAAAGAATTCTGTTTTCACCGAAGAACATGTGTTCTGTACGGCAAAGACCTATACCTTCGGCTCCGAATGCAACAGCATTCTGTGCCTGGTCAGGCTGATCTGCGTTAGTTCTGACTCCAAGTCTCTTGATCTTGTCAGCCCATGTGAGCAGGTCGTTGTATGTCTGGAATACTTTTGAATCCTTTGCCTTCATTGTCTTGGTAATAAGAACCTGAACTACTTCTGAAGGTTTTGTTTCGAGCTTACCGAGAATTACTTCGCCGGTAGAACCATCTATAGAGATATATTCACCTCTCTTGACAAGAAGTTCATCCTTACCGGAAACCTTAATAGTCCCTTCGTTGTAGTTAATGAGGAGGGTACCGCAACCAGCCACGCAAACCTTACCCATCTGGCGGGCAACGAGTGCGGCGTGAGAAGTCATACCACCTCTGGCAGTAAGGATACCAACTGCAGCATTCATACCCTTGATGTCTTCAGGTGAGGTTTCAATTCTGACGAGGATTACTTTTTCGCCCTTAGCGGCTTCTTCTTCGGCTTCTTCAGCGCTGAATACCACTTTACCTGAGGCAGCTCCGGGACCAGCATTCAGGCCTTTTGCGAGGAGTTTACCGCTGTCGATTGCCTTTTTCTTTTCCTTAAGGTCAAAGATAGGGCGGAGCAGCTGATTCAACTGTTCGGGATCGATTCTAAGAAGAGCTTCTTCGCGTGAGATCAATCTTTCACGAACCATATCAACAGCTATCTTGATAGCAGCAAAACCGGTTCTCTTACCAACGCGGCACTGCAGCATCCAGAGTTTGCCCTGCTGAATAGTAAACTCGATATCCATCATATCCTTATAATGCTTTTCGAGTTTCTTTCTGATATCATCGAGCTGTTTGTATATCTTAGGATTATCCTTCTTCAGGTCAGCGATTGGGAACGGTGTGCGAACACCGGCAACAACGTCTTCACCCTGGGCATTGAAAAGATATTCACCATAGAATACATTTTCGCCGCTTGCAGCATCTCTGGTAAATGCAACGCCTGTACCTGAATCTTCACCCATGTTGCCGAAAACCATCGACTGAACGTTAACAGCGGTACCCCAGCTGGCTGGAATATCGTTTAACTTCCTGTAAACGATAGCTCTTTCATTCATCCATGAACCAAATACGGCGCCAATGGCACCCCACATCTGAATCATCGGATCATCAGGGAATGTGTGACCGGTCTTCTTCTTGATCTCTGCCTTAAATTCAGCAACGAGTTCTTTCAGGTGATCAGCAGTTAAATCTGTATCTTTTATGATATTGTTTTCATGTTTTTTCCTTTCGATGATCAGTTCAAAAGGATCGATTTCATGTTTATCAACAGGCTTCAGGCCTAATACAACGTCGCCATACATCTGAACAAATCTTCTATATGAGTCATAAGCAAAGCGTGGATTGTTAGTCTTTGCAATTAATCCTTCAACCGTAGTATCGTTCAAACCGAGGTTTAAGATAGTATCCATCATACCCGGCATGGAAGCTCTGGCACCGCTTCTTACAGAAACTAAAAGAGGATTCTTGGGATCGCCGAATTTGGCTCCCATCTCTTTTTCAACTTTCTTAAGAGCATCAAGAACCTGTTTCTCAAGTTCTTTGGGGTATTTATTTTTGTTGTCGTAATAATATGTACATACTTCAGTGGTAATTGAAAAACCTGCAGGTACAGGCAGACCAATGTTAACCATCTCGGCGAGGTTTGCACCTTTTCCGCCCAGAAGGTTCTTCATATCTGCTTTTCCTTCAGCTTTGTTTGCACCAAAGAAGTAAACATATTTTTGGTTTTTAAGAGCCATTAATGTTCCTCCATTTGTTAATTAAATACATAATCAATTGACCTTATCAGTCAGATTATATTTAGCGTTTATTTAATGATTCAACCCGGTCCTTATCCGGGTCCCATAATCAATAATTTACATCCAGTATATTGCTGAATTCCGGTTTATGTTTCAGTTGAGTATTTCCATGAAGGAGATACCGGACCAAAAATCAAAACTTATAAGTATAATTTAATAAACTAAACCGCTAATCCTTTATCTTTTTAAGCAGGAAATTTTTAAATTCCTCCTTGTTCTCCATATCCATTTCAATTTTCAAGTAATATATATCAATGTCATCCAGCTCCTTACTGAACTCAGAGAGCTTTACAGCGTCTTTTTGAGTTGTTATCACAGAGTGTGAGTTTGTCGAGTAAAAAGCCTTTCTTATAGTTTGAATATCCTTAATTGTATAATCCTTATGGTCCTTGAAGATCAACTGGTTTTCCGTGTCAATGTTGTTCTGCTTCAGTACGTTCAGGAAGGAGAACGGCCGCGCAATTCCGCTTACCACCAGGCTTTTCTGTCCTTCAAATTCACACATATCATAGTAATGATGATTCTTCAAGTCGAAGATCCCCGCAGCCTTGTAATATGCGTAGAAAATATCCTTATCTTCAAAATATGTCCTGAGGGGAATGGGCAGAAACGCCGAATCAGAAAATTTTCTGTTGATGATAACTGCATCAGCGCGTTTTATTGCCGAAAAAGGTTCGCGCATGAGTCCAACTGGTAAAAGGTTCTGATCCATTCCTCCGGCCTTTGCTAAAAAGCTATGGTCGAATATCAGGATATTCAGATCCCTGTGAATCCACCTGTGCTGAAACGCATCATCCAGTACTATTACCCTGGTATTGGTCTCGCTGAGCAGTTTTTGAGCACCCTCTACTCTTTTTTCGCTTACGGCAGCAGGAACCTGGCATTCCATTGCCGTAAGATACATTTCATCACCGCAGGTATTCGCATCAGTACGGATTGTGTTTCCGTCTGAAACCAGCTTATAGCCTTTGGAATGTCTTCCATATCCGCGGCTCAGTACGCCGACCTTTTTACCCGCATTTTTAAGGATGTTGATTGTAAAGATCACGGCGGGGGTTTTCCCTGATCCGCCGACCGTTATATTTCCAATGGATACTACGCTGGCGTTTACCTTTTGGGATTTATAAATGCCCTTATCAAAAAAGTAATTCCGTATCCAGATGATCCATCTGTAAACTGGAGTAAAAGGAAATAGTATGATACGTAAAAACAACATTAAAAGTTATTTGCCTCTCTGTACAATTCGTTCAATCTTATTTCACAATTCTCTAACACAAGAGCCGTTTCATCATAGTTCAATTCTGCATCAATGCATATGGGATCAGAATAAATCAGGTTCACCTTACTAAATGGCAAAGGTATCTCAAATTTATCCCAGCTCTTTAATTCTTTCTTACTCCCATAGCCGACTCCCAGCAATACCAGTGGAACCTGTGCCTTTTTTGCCGTAATAACAGCCCCTGCCTTTGCCTTGTGGTAAGGACCCCTGGGGCCGTCGGGAGTAATGGCGATCGGCATTTTTTTATTTTGTGCGAGGTCCAGCATAGCACTTAAGGCAACACTTCCTCCGTTATGGCTGGATCCTCTTATAACGCTGTAATTCCATTGAGTAAGAACCCTGTCGAGCAATGCTCCATCTTTACTCTTGCTTACCAGTGCAGCAAAACCCTTGTTGCGGTAAACATACCAGGGGACGAGCATTGAACCATGCCAGAATGCGATGATAAAATTCTTTTTCTGAAGGAACAATTCATCTGTTTTTTCCCTGTTAACTGAATGAATGTGCAGCGTTTTACACACCGCTGTTACGGCACCATACAGCAGGTAATTTCCCACAAATCTCAATATTTTTTGTCTGTATTCTCTGAAGCTCATATATTAATTAAAGTTTATGTTTGCCTTTGGTTTCTTTTAAGCTGTTATCCGTCAGGTAGTCATAAACAATTTCAGCACCTCTTTTGCTTACACCCGTTGAGCCCAGCGACAAATGCAGCGAGGTCAGCTTTTCCTTTATGTGTTCATACTTCTGTCTGTCGGCTAAAATTCCTTTACAGACCTCATAAATATGGCGCCTGTTGACGTCATTTTGAATCAGCTCGTCAATTATCCTTTCATCTGCAACTATATTTACCAGACTTATATTATCAATCCTGATAAGATTCCTGCCAATCAGATATGTCAGATAGTTAGTAACATAAACTACAACCATTGGCAGGGAAAACAGAGCCGCTTCCAGCGTAGACGTGCCGGATTTAATGATCCCGAGCTCTGCCTGTTTATACAGGTCATAAGTATGCTCCTTTATCACAGCGAAGTTTCCTTCTGGTGACAGCTCCCTGAAAACTGATTCGTCAATATTTGAAGAACATGCCACCACAACCTGAAGGTCAAACTCAGCCGCGAGCATACCGGCGGCACTAATTGCTTCAGGGAATATCTTTCTTACTTCCTGCATGCGGCTGCCGGGAAGTACCAGGAGTATCTTTTTATTTTCATCAAGGCTGAATTTCTTATAAAATTCTTCTCTGCTCAGATACTTATAATTTTCAATCTGTTCCAGCAGGGGGTGCCCGATGTATTCGACCTCTATTCCTGCATTCCTGAAAAATTTCTCTTCAAAGGGAAGAATAACGATCATCTTATCGACGACCCTTCTTATTTTTTTTATTCTGCCTTTTCCCCAGGCCCATACCTGAGGGGATATATAATAAATAATCCTGACGCCGAGCTTTTTAAGTTTATCTGCGATGCTCAGATTGAAACCGGGGTAATCAATGAGAACAACAGTTTTTATATTCCTTTTCCTGACCTCTTCAAGCAGGCGTGCCTGCACCTTTTTGATAAAAGGGATGTGCCTGATAATCTCAGCAAATCCGAGAAAGGCCATCTGATTGATATTGAATAGCAGTTCCATGCCTTCTGCCTGCATCCTGCTGCCGCCGATGCCGCAAACAGATATACTGTTATCAATCCTAATTAATTCCCTTATAAGGGAGGCGCCGTGCAAGTCTCCCGATGCCTCTCCTGCAATTACGAGCAGGTTTTTATTCAATATCTGCCTATAAACCATATCAAGATCAATGTAAGCGATACTATACTGAAAGCCTGCAGTGTTCTTCTTTCTGACCTGAGACCAGCCTTCAGATTATAGGTCGGCTGACCGATCCTGTTATTGCGGTAAGGGGTCAGTCGCGGAAGGAACCTGGGAACATTTCTGTAGTATTCCTCATATTCCTCGCCGAAGGCCTTTCTCAGGTATTCCTCTTCTTCGCGTATGATGAATTTATACTGCAGGTAAAAAAATACAAAAGCAATTATCTGGAGGTAGGGGAACAAGGCCAGAGACATTATTCCAATACCCATATACAACAGGATATTACCCACATAAAGAGGGTTTCTAACGTGTGCAAAAGGGCCGCTGATAACAAGGTAAGTGCCGCCTACGGGGCCTGTTGTCCTTGTCTCGCTTCCGGCGTAACTTACGCCCCAGAGTCTGATCATCTCTCCCAGTCCGGCAACAAGAAAACCCAGGATAATGCTGTAGATATTAGGTGACCTGTAAAGGAACATCATGATCAGAAATGGGACCGGTGTATAACTTCTGTATTTGAAAATCTTTGCTTGAATGTTGCTCATAATTAATAAATATTTCCTGTTAAATAAATTACTGTCAGTTAATTATAAAGTTATCCCTGCCGGAAAACTTCTCTTCTTTTGAGTTCGGCCTGATATTTTTTCTTCAGGCGTTTTTTGTTTTTCAGTTCTTCGAGTTTCATTTTTATGTCATTAAAATCACCGAACGGGAAGTAGGTGATCCTGTTCACTTCACAGTATTTGAGCAATGAAGCTTTTGCAAAAATATAATCGCAGAATTGCACCGGACATTTATCTGAATAACCGTCACCTATATAAATAATATAGTCCTCATCTGCGCTGTTTGTAAGAATATGATTCCTCTTGCAGTTCCCGCAGAATCTGCACTCCTCATCGCCGTAAGGGAAGATGGGAGTGAGTTTATTCTTATCGTCAATAAGAGCCGTGTTGCAGTACACCTCTAAAGAGCTAAGGCCTTCACGCCCCAGTATCCTTTTAATGTAAAGGTCAAAGCCATCGCTCAGAACCCTTATCTCAAAACTGTTTTCCCTGCAATATTCAACAAAGTCAAAAAACGTAGGGTCAATCTCCATCTTTTCCAGAAAAAGCAGGAACTCCTCAAAATTAAAGTTCTGAATTGTTCCGAACATCCGGAACCATGATTCAGGTGAAGTGATCTTATTGTCAATCCAGTCCTGCACGATTTCCCTGATTTTTTCCGGTGATCCAAACGTATTTACGAAAGCCTCACCGACGTCTTTTTTGGTAATTGTACCGTCAAAATCTATAAATATTTTAAAGTTTCTTTTTTCCATTATTATTCTATTACAAACACTTTCCTAAAAGACAGACAGTCCTGATCAACCATCCTCAGCCTAGCGAGCAATTATCATTTTTTTAACTTCAACAAATTCGCCGGCCTTCAGCCTGTAGAAATAAACTCCCCCAGGAAGTTTCCCGTAGCTGCCATGCGCATAAAAGGGAACGCTATATTCTCCCTTTTCCTGGAAATCGTCAACCGGAACCGTTATGGTTTCAATTTTATCGTTATAAATCTCAAGTGTAACCTTGCATCTTTCAGGCAGATAATATTTAATTACCGTTGAATCAGAAAAAGGATTTGGGAAATTCTGGGCAAGGGTAAAGCTGGTGGAATTAAAGTCAAAATAATCCAGCTTTATTTTACTGGATTTCTGAGAATTATTATCCTCATCAATCTGTACCAATCTGTAATATACAGTAGCTGTAGACGGCAGGTTTTCTGAAAACTCATAGGCGTTGATACCCTTCTGATTCTTTCCGGGGACGAACCTTATACTGCGCCAGGCGGTATCAGAGTCTATGGATCTTTCCACTGAAAAACCCTTATTGCCGCTTTCGTTAATAGTCTGCCAGGAGGCTCTTACTATATTGTTATCTACAATAGCCTTGAAGCCATTAATCTCAAATATATATTTCCCATTGCCGAGAATTCTCTGTCCAAAAATATTTTTTTCATTATTACGGATTTCCTTAAAGACTGCAACCGCTCCGCTTGATTTATTCGGCAGAAGCATGAGATAGCTCTTTTCGGAATTCTGGTTGGAAGCCAGTTCAACGCCCGTGGAATCCCACATTCTTTTTCCGTCGCCGTTAATTCTTTGTGCCAGTATGTTGCCTTTCTGTGTTTTGGTCCTTTTATCAAGCCAGGCAACAATTGCACCAGAGGAGCGGTCTGTAATAACTCTCTGGCTCATCTGGGTGCCTCGCACCTTGATTACCGGTACTCCATCCTTATTCCAGGCTGGTTTGCCTTTAAGGTTAAATTTCTGAATATAAATATCCTTATCACCCAAAGTCTCATTTACCCACGTAACAATGATTGTAGAGTCGGTGCAGAATGACTGGGGGTTGGTCTGGTCACCGTACTGAGTAGTAACCCGTTCTCCATTGCGTGTCCACAACGACCGGCCTTCAAAAGAAATCAGCTGGTGCAGGATGTCCTTTCCCGTTCGCTTTACTTCCCAGTTCACATAAACAGCAGTTTTTGATAATGACTGGACCGAATAATGCAGAACGTTTTCAGTAGGTGATGAAACCAGTTCAGGTCTCAAGCCCCAGGTGTTTTTACCGTCAGAATCAATATGCTGCGAATAGATGCGTGCTTTCCCTTCATTGGATTCTATCCAGAAGACGTATGCGCCGCCCCGGTCGTCGGCTGCAATCTGTGGTTTTGATTTTATTGATGGGGATTTCTGAATAAGAATGCCATTTTCCCTGAATAAAGTTTTACCGGACGGAGTCAGTTTCTGCAGATAAACCAAATAATTTGCCGGTGTGCTGTAATCCCTGTAGATATATACAAGAAATATATTTCCATAGGAATCGGAAGTAACGGAAGGATCCAGCGACTCGCCCTGATGATCAGTCAGCCTTATTCCCCCTTCTCCCCACTGCAGCTCTCCTTTGCCTGATACTCTCTGGGCATATAATTCGCCCATTTTGTCATTAATAAAATCCTTATATACGACTGCGGCACTGCCGGAAAGAGAAGTACAGGAAATAGGGAATGATTTTGAAGAACTGTTTTTGCTTATTTCCTTACCATCGGAACGGAATTCCTGGTTCCCATCCTCGTCAAAATGCTGAAAGAATATATTCGTATGTAGTGAGTCAATTTTATCTTCCCAGAATATAAAGCCGCCGCCCTTCAGGTCACCCGCAGCGCTTATATTATAGGGATTCCTCAGGTTTGAAACCAGTGCCTTATTTATCTGCGGGTTATTATTCCACTGTGCCCCGCTATATGAGCATAACGTAAGCACGAATAAAAATATGAGTCCCGTCTGAAAAGCCAGTCCGGAATTCCCATCATAATTTATAATATTGTTATCCAGTATTTTATTTAGTAATAGCATCAAAATCCTCATTAAAGCGCACACTGACGAGTTTAGAAATTCCTTCTTCCTGGATGGTAACACCATAAAGGGTTTCGGCTGCTTCCATGGTCCTTTTGTTGTGTGTTACTATAATAAACTGTGTGCTTTTGCTGAATTCGCGAATGATGCGCGTAAACCTGTCAACATTCGCGTCATCAAGCGGGGCATCAACTTCATCCAATATACAGAAAGGACTCGGTTTTACGAGATAAATTGAAAACAGCAAAGCTGTAGCCGTAAGGGTTTTCTCACCTCCTGACAAGAGTTCAATGGAGGTCGGTCTTTTTCCTTTCGGCTTTGCAATAATTTCAATCCTGGCTTCCAGAGGATCCACGCCCTCTTCTAATTTCAGGTCAGCTTCATCGCCGGGATTAAACAAGGTCCGGAATATCTTTATGAAGTTTTCTCTGATGACCAGGAATGTATCCATAAAGAGTGTTTGTGCCGTAACATTTATTTCATCTATGGTTCTGA
The DNA here is from genome assembly GCA_050258815.1 of Ignavibacteriales bacterium. Taxonomy (GTDB): domain Bacteria; phylum Bacteroidota; class Ignavibacteria; order Ignavibacteriales; family SURF-24; genus JAAXKN01. The sequence continues at coordinate 18,961 of JBLMZM010000316.1, read as the reverse complement.
TCAGGTCCTTTTCAGATTCGATCAGGTCATTTCTTTGCTTTAAGAGAAAATCCAGTCTTTCCTTTTCTTCCTCGTATTCCGAATAAGCCAGAAGGTTTATGGGTCCCAGGCTTCTCAGCTGCTGTTTAAAGGACTGAACTTCATTGCTGCGTTCCTGGAAGTTGAATGTATCCAGGTCATCAAACTCTTTAAGCTCAAGAGTAATGGAATAATTTTCTTTTATATGGGCAAACAGGTTATCAACCTTGAGGTTGATCTCATTGATTTTAATGTCTGATGAATGTATCTCGTCAGAAACCTTATCTCTTTCCTTACGGAATTCCAGCAGTTTTTTCTCCAGGTCCATTGCCTGGGCTTTGATGATTTTCAGCTTGTTGTCAATTTCAACTTCAACTGCCACGATCTTTTTCTTAACGGCTTCCAGTTCATCAAGGTCATACTGCTGATCCTCAATAAGATTGGAAAGCGAAACCGTTTCCTCGCTGGTGGAGGTGATATCAAACTCTCTTTTCTGGATCGATTTCTTTATATTCTCCCTGGAAACCTGAGCCCTTTCGACGCTGTTTTCCAGGTTCTTTCTTTCACCCAGGAGTCTTTCAAGCTCCAGCTTTGACTGGTTGTGGGCGGTAATGGCCATATTATAGCTGCTTTCGAGCGCCTTTACTTCTTCTTCAAGCAGCTTGAGTGCATCTTCGGCCTGCTTTTTCTCGCCCTTTTCCGTTTCAAGGATTGTTTCAGATTCAGCGATCTCGTTATCAATCTGATTTGAACTGCGTGCCAGTTCATTAGTTTCGACCCTGGCCTTGTCAATTTCGTCTGATAATTTCTTTTTTTCGAATTCGAACTGTGCGATCTGCTTCTCTATGTTTGCCAGGTCATTTACGAGTATCCTGTTCTGGTCGGAAAGATCCTTCAGGTCTATCGAGTCTACTTTCTCTTCAGTCTCAGTGATAATATTTTTAAGCTCAAGAAGATTTGCCTCGTATCTGGGGAATTCGCCCTTCAGGTTTTCTAGCATTTGTCTTCTGCCGAAAAGAGTATCGTCAAGCTTTGGGGCAGAACCGGCATCAACCAGTCCGCTCTCGTGCAGGAAGTCGCCATTCAATGTGGCAAAATTGAATTCCGGAAATTTTCTGCTCAGCTCAAAGGCCGAATCCAGATCTTTGGTAATGGCGGTCTTGAAGAGCAGCTTCTTGAAGAAGGGCTTCCACTTTTCCTCGGCCTGAATAATGGATTCAGCCCAGCCCAGGAAAGAAGCATCCTTTTCCAGCTTTTTAATATTTTTCTTAACGCTGTAGTTCTGAAATTTCTGCAGTAAGGTTTTCTTTCTGTCTGCATTAAAGCCGAGGACATAGAATGAAGCCTTTCCAAGGTCGTTGTTTCTAAGAAGATCAACTGCTTTCTGCAGGTCGCTGAAGGATTCAACCAGCAGGTTGTTCAGTACATTTCTAAGCGAAGCCTCGAGAGCAAAGCGGTAGTCTTCATCGGCGTTGCCTACGTCAGCCAGGAGTGTTTTTTCCCTGGTGGTCCATTCATCGTTTTCAATGAGTATCTTTGCACCCTTGGAAACGCCTTCAAGATTATTAATTAGACTTTGAAGGAAGTCTATTTTATCCTTAAGGGCGTTCAGCGTGCTTCTTTCTTCCAGCTCCTTACCTTTCAGCGAGGTGAGTTTCTTTTCCAGCTCCTCTTTTTCAACCTGCTTTTCTGCATATAAAGCTTCTGATGATGAGAGTTTCTTTTCGGCTTCGGTTTTTTCCTGTTCAAGCTCCTCCAGATAGCCCACGGTCTTAGCGAGCGTATTGGTTACAGAAAGAATTCTGTTGTTAAGCTTCTCAATTGCATTTTGTGTAGAGGTGAGAGACTTTTTCAGGTTTGAAAGCTGATTTTCCTTTCCGGTGATATCCCTGAACTTTTCGAAAATGGTTTCACGCTGTATCTTCAGTTCCGCCTTTTTTTCTTCCAGAAGCTGTTTTTGTTCTGCAAGCAGGGTCTTCTTTTCTTCAATTTCTTTTTCTTTTGTAACTACAGCGTTTCTGATCTGCGAAATTTTATTAGTGTTGTCAAATATCAGGTCTTCGGTATCTTCATCCTGTATATGGAGCTCTTCGAGTTCCTGCTTAAACCTGATTATGTTTTTTTCCAGGGATTTTTTTCTTTCCTCTGCAACTGATATACTGTTCTGGACGCTGTGTATTTTATCTGTCTGTTGGGATATAGCCCTTCTTTTTTCCTTTAAGTCACCCTCGATGACGTTTATGTCATTTCTGAATACTACAAGTTCGTCTTCCAGCTTTCTGAGTTCAGATTCAATATGAACCTTTCTGCGGAAGGCTTCTTCTTTCAGGTCTTTGTAACTGATTCTTTTGCCATTCCACAGTGCATACTCTCTTTGCGAGAGGTCCAGCTCCTGCTCTCTGAGCATTGAAGATACTTTATTATACTTATCGGCCTTTTTAGCCTGCCTTTCGAGGGAGTTTACCTGCTTTTCTACTTCTGAAACTATATCATTTACCCGGGTGAGGTCTTTTCTTACTTCTTCAAGTTTTTTTAGTGAAAGCCGGCGTCTGAGTTTGTATTTGTTTACACCTGCGGCCTCTTCAAACATATTCCGGCGTTCTTCGGCCTTGTTGCTGAGTATATTCTCAACCATTTTCAGCTCGATTACGCTATAGGCGTTTGTGCCCATACCCGTATCCATGAACAGGTTTGTAATATCCTTCAGGCGGCAGATGTTACGGTTCAGCAGGTATTCGCTTTCGCCAGAACGGAAAATTCTTCTGGTGATTGTAACCTCGGCGTATTCGGTAGGGAGTATTCCTTTATCGTTTACCAGTGTCAGGGCTACTTCGGCCATACCCATGGGTTTTTTATTCTGAGTGCCGTTAAAAATGACGTTTTCCATCTTGTCACTTCTCAGGGTACTGCTTTTCTGCTCACCCAGGCACCAGCGGATAGCATCTACGATATTTGTTTTACCGCATCCATTCGGGCCGACAATAGACGTTACTCCCTTGTTGAAGTTCACAACGGTCTTATTGGCAAAGGACTTAAACCCGAAAATCTCTAACTTTGATAAATACAACTAAACTTGACTCCGTGAATTATTACATCAGCTTATATTGTCTATAAGCATTAATTATATAGTAGATACTGGACTCACTCAATTGGAAATAGATAAGTATACCTCCGATTATCAAAAGCAGGAGACCTAAACTGTAAAAATATACGTGGGCAGGGTTAACGTCAAAAATCACATATATCCCTTTCATCAGCCGGTAGAAGATCCAGATGGTGAATATCATAAGGCAAATAAATAAGTAGATCGTCATTACGTTTGCATTCAATACCTTATAGAGTATCAATCCCAGTGGTAACAGCAGCAATAAAGGCAGAAATGACCAGATAACCATAAAGTAAATGCTGGAAAAGAAAACCTTATTTCTTACGAAAAATGATGCGATCTTAATTATTATGGAGGCCATGATAAAGAATACCAGCGAAGCGATAGTCATCCAGAGCAGGGCCTGAGTAGGGTTCCATGCCAGATAAGCGATAAATTTGCTCAGACCAGGAGTTCCCAGGGCCAGTATAATCTTTTCGAGGAGTATATTGGTTCTGAAGAAATACAGGAGGTTTACCTGCAGGAGTGCTGAGCAAAGAGAAAGAACTACCATAAGAATGCTGGACTGCACACCGGACATAAGTCTCATGTCCCTTATGTCGGCATAAAAATTATAGGGTCTGAGAAGAGCGCGTGTTGCATCTTCCCTGAATTTTCTTTTTGCATTGACCAGAGCGCCCATGATCAGAGCAAGTCCCACGCCGTATATTATAAAAATAATGGGTGAATCATCCTTTGCTGCTCCCTGGGGAATTGTAACCTGCTCATCGTTGTGCAGCTTGGCATAAATTACCTTCTGAGCAAGGCGTCCCGTCTGGTGGTCATCCTGGTAAATGCCAACCCTGTACAGGTCGATGGGGCTATAACCGGTACTGAAGGAAGCATAGTCACCCTGATAATCAAACATTGAGTTTATGAAATATCCCGAGGTATGCCTTTCGGTTGTATAGTCCAGCAGGTCACTGAAAAATTTAGCCTGCGCCTCGAAAGAAAAAGGATTAGAGTAGCCGTTTGTACTTCCCATAAATGTTGCATATGTAGCAGAGCTGATGAATACTCTTCCCTTACCCATCTGGGCTTCGAGGTTTTCGTATCTGGAAGTATAATCAGACATTGGTTTATTCAGCAGCTGTACTCCGTAGAAATCCAGCTTTTCAATGGGTGAAATGTCAAAGCCGGCAAAAGAAGCATAGGTCAGCTTATTGCTCAGGTGTTTCGTAAAATCAGCCATTGATGTAAGAAATGAAATATGAGATGGTGAAGCCGGCAGATAAGAACTGCCCAGACCAATGGCTGCAACAGCAGAATAATCCTTGTAGCCATTAATAAACTGTGTGAGGTAACTTTTAATTCTGTCCCTGAAGCTTGCCTTATCGGTTATCTGTTCAGGAATTGAACCGACGGGCAATTCAATAAAAGCCAGCAGACCCATTTCCTCGCACAGCCTCAGGCAGTAAGGATGGGGAGCCGCACCCGGAAATCTGACGGCATTAAATCCCATGGATTTAATAGCCCTCATATCACTCCTGAGTCTGTCATATGAAGCCAGATTGCCATATCCGGGGAAAGAGGAATAATATGTGGTCCCGTTTAATATAAATGGTTCGTTATTGAGCAACAAAACCTCTTTAGAGGGGACGAGAGAATAAAAAGCTACGGATTTAATCACGTCATCGACTATCTGATCGCCCCTGAGCAGCTGGTACCTTAGTTTATAAGAGTGGGGGGCCTGGGGTGACCAGAGTGTTACATTGGAAATATCATAAGACAGGTTAATCGTTTTATCTTTCCTGGAATTGAGCACGAATCCTGTGGGTGAGGCTGCAAGGACATCTTCACCTGAAGGAGAGATAAGCCTTACCCTGAAGGAGTATTCATTGCTTCTTGCAGTTGAGTCTGTCTTTTCATCAGAAGGGCGGCCTTCGATTCTGGAATTTATGTTGAGTGTTATTCTGTTATTGCCTGAGATGCTGTAAGAATAATCGGAGCTGGATATCATGGACAGTGGAGCAGACTGCAGGTAGACGTCGCGGAAGATTCCTCCGACGCTTTCCGGGAATAAAAATCTCTGGTTTACGGGTAAGGTAGATTCGGAAGATAATTTGTGTGTTACCCTGACTGCCAATACATTCTTTCTGTCAGTTTTCAGGATATCCCGTGGCAGTTCAACCTTAAAGGGGAAGTCACCGCCCGGGTGCTTATAGATCACAAAATTGTTAAGTATGATTTCAGCTGAATAGTTAACTCCGAGAAAGATAAGCTGAAACCTGTGGCTTCCGACCTGCTGCTGGTCAAGTCTGATTTCCCGTTCAAAAGTAAGTTCTTCCTCCCCTCTGAAGTTTGAGGGCACAGAAACGGTATTCTTATCTTCTTTATTGTTTTGGGTATAAACGCTCCACCTTCCATCCAGGTTGATAATATTTCTGGTATTGGTAACGTTAAAGAAGAGGGAATCCTGATGTGTCAGATCGTATTTGGGGAGTTCCTTTATCCTAATTTGACCGGAGAGGAAATTAGTTAAAGTAATTACACAAATGACCGCAATTATAATATTTTTATATTTCATTTTTCCAGAAAAAATGATTGCAAAAAGAAAGACACTTAAAATACGAAAATCAGGGGGGGAAATCAATATAAAAGGCATTCCCGAAGCGTTCAGGAATGCCTTATGGGTAATAGGAAAGGCTTATAAAACAATAACTTAGTCGGAAGCCCTATACTCATCCTGGCCCCGCAGCCACTCCCGGATGCCAAATGGTGCACCAGGGCTTAACGGCCGGAGCTGATAACAGGGCGTATTATGCCGATGTGATAATGCTCATAAATGAATCCGCCTTCAGACAGGCTCCGCCAACCAAAGCACCGTCAATATCAGGCTGTGAGAGCAATGTAGCGGCATTGTCGGGTTTAACGCTTCCGCCATACTGAATAATCAGGTTGTCTGCAATTTCACCAGTATAGAGTGTTTTTACGAGATTTCTTATGAAAACGTGCACCTCCTGTGCCTGTTGCGGTGTGGCAGTTTTCCCGGTGCCTATAGCCCAGACCGGTTCATAAGCAATTATAACCTTGGAGGCCTCTTCGGTATTAAGTCCGCTAAAGCCAATTGTGACCTGAGTCTTAATAACAGATTCTGTTGTGCCGTTCTCTCTTTGCTCAAGGGTTTCGCCGACACAGAAAATAGGAATCAGTCCGCTGGCCAGTGCCTTTTTGATCTTTTTATTTATCAGCTCGTCTGATTCTTTGAAAATGGTTCTCCTTTCGGAATGACCCAGAATAACATACTGGCAGCCGGCGCTTTTAAGCATTCCGGCCGAAATTTCACCTGTATAGGCGCCATTTTCCTCAAAATACATATTCTGAGCGCCCAGTTTTATCACAGAGTCTTTTATCAGAGTTTTTGCCGTATCCAGAGAGGTAAAAGGAGGGCAAATTATTACGTCTGCATTCAGGTTCTGTCCTGCCAGTGATTTTTTAAGTTCTGAAATTAGGTTAACAGAGGCCGGAATGTCATTATACATTTTCCAGTTTCCGGCAATTACTTTCTTGCGCATTTAATTCCTCTTGTCATATTTAATAATTCATAGAAATTGGTTAAAAATCCAATATCTGAACAAAGTCAGTATCAAATCCCTGGCCCGGAATTTCGAAAGACCTTCCGCAAAAGGGAAAGGTTTTCCTGTACCGGGGGAATTGACCAGTTCAGAAGAAATAGCAAATAAAACCTGGATTTTAACCTTATTTTCGAGTTGTTAAGATTATCAGTTCACTGCTTCAACGCGTCTTACGCCAGGGACTTCTCTAATAAGTGCCCTTTCCACGCCGGCGCGAAGGGTCATTTGTGACATTGGGCAGCTGCCACAAGCTCCCGTCAGCTTTACTTCAACAATACCCTCATTGGTGACTCTTACCAGCTCAACATCGCCGCCATCGGCCTGTAAATATGGTCTGATCGTATCCAATGCTTTAAGAACTTTTTCTTCCATTACGTTACCCATGTGTATTTAACTCCTGATTATTTATCGTCTCCAAGAATAATTTCCACCTTTCTTGAAGCTGCCGAGATGAGTTCAATGCTGACCTGTGCTGCAAGATTTCTTGAGATAGTCTGAATGACCTGAGCATATTCTGTATCAGGCAGGTCATGGACAATTGGTTTACCTGTATCTCCACCAATTCTGATTCTTGGGTCGATAGGTATTCCGCCAAGAAAGGGGACATTATATTGTTCGGCTAATTTCTGGCCGCCGCCGGTTCCAAATATATCATATTTATTTCCGGTATCCGGGGCAATAAAATAGCTCATATTTTCCACTATGCCAAGTACAGGTACGTTAACTCTTGAAAACATCATTAAACCTTTGCGGGCATCGATAAGAGAAACCTCCTGCGGGGTAGTAACAATAACAGCGCCTGTTAAGGGAATTGTCTGTACCAGTGTAAGCTGAATATCTCCTGTGCCCGGAGGCAGGTCAAATATGAGATAATCCAGTTCACCCCAGTTTACGTCCGACATAAACTGTTTTACTGCTCCGCTGGCCATCGGTCCACGCCAGATGACAGGAGTTCCTTCATCAATCATGAAACCAATGGACATGATCTTGACCCCATATTTTTCAAGCGGGAGCATCTGTGAAGTACTGGGATCCTGGTATATGGAAGGTTTCTGGTCTATTCCGAGCATAAGAGGGATACTGGGGCCATAGATATCAGCATCCAGGAGTCCTACCTTTGCACCATCCTTAGCCAGGGCTACTGCGAGATTAACGGCTACAGTGCTCTTGCCAACGCCGCCTTTTCCTGAAGCAACGGCAATCGTGTTTTTAACCCCGGGTAAAACCGCATCCTTTCTGTTATCCTGATGTTGTCTTACCCTGGATGTCATGTCTATACTTATATTCCCTATACCGGGAATGTCATTTTTAAGAACTTCTATGCAATCATTTTTGATCTTATCTTTCAACGGACATGCGGGCGTAGTCAGTTCTACGGCAAAAGAGACATCATTGCCCGCTATATTTATATTTTTCACCATATCAAGGGTAACCAGGTCCCTATGCAAGTCAGGATCATTTACCTTTTTCAATGATTTAAGGATCATATCAACTGATAATTTGGACAAAATTTCCTCCATTTAAAAACGTTCAGTAAAATTAAGAAAAAAATCTTAGAATTCAGAGTGCAGAATCCAGAAATTGAGAGCAAGTGTTGTAAATTCACAAAGCTTTGCCAAGAAATACTACAAAAAAAGGCATATGATTGTACAGAGTCAATTCCAAAAGTAAGGAGCAGCCTCCTGTAATTCCGGGTCAATGAGCCAAACCAGGGTATCATAATATTGTGTATTAAGGAATTTCCGGCGCCTGAGGGCTGATTCCCTGCAAAGGAGGTCAATTGCTGAGCGTGAAAGATTTTTCCCAAGGGCCCGCCTGACAGACGGGCTAAAAGTCACTGCTGCTGGTTCGTTTTCTCACGGCTTTGTTAGTAAGGGCAAAGTCAGTTTTGTAAATAATATCCCAAATGGGCAGACTGACCCCGAACCCCCTTGTACTATCCATATAATGGTGCAACATATGATGTTTTTTTAGAAAAAGGAAAAATCCATTCTGAATATTAAAATGGTGAATGGCATAATGGGTAATATCATAAAACAGGTATCCGGAAAGAAAACCGGCAAAGAAAGGAATGGAATAAATTCTCCCGAGTATAAAGTGGAAGCAGATATAGAAGCTAAGCGCAAGTGGAATACTTACAGCCGGAGGCATCACGAGCCGCCTTGAATCTCTCGGGTAATCATGATGTACCCCATGGAAGATGAAGTGGATTCTTGAGGTGATTTTTCCACGCGGAGGAAAATGGAAAACAAACCTGTGAAGCAGGTATTCCGTAATTGTCCAGATGAATAATCCCAATACAAGAAAAGAAATGACATGGTAAACTGACATGAAAATACTAAATAAAGAATAATCCAGAAGATAAAGTATTACCGGGAGGAAAATAATTACGGGTACTGCGGGATGGACTTTACTGAAAAATTCCATGAAATTGCTCTTAAACATTCTGGTTGATTCATCTTTGTTGGAAACGTAATTTCTCTTCATCGGGAGTTCTCCTTGCTATAGCTTATCTGAATTGTGAAGCAAACGGTTTACATTAAGGACTCTTACATCCCCGAGCAATATTAGAATATAGAAAATATAACAACAATCACAATATTCAGACTTGCATTTCCCTGAAAAGCTAAGCCAGCAGCAGTATATATCGTTTTACCATGACTGAAATTTGCAATAAATATAAATTATATTATCCCCATAATACACGGGCAAATTAGGTTTGTGAAAGAGATCACAGTGATAATTGAACTTTCTGGTTTGCCTTGATATTTGTAAAATATCTTGTTTACTTAATTTTAGGATGCTGTTGTCTGAATAGTATTATCTCTTTTATAATAAGCCGATAAAGATATAGCATATGTATTGAAACGATGAAGATGTGAGCTAAGAGTACGAAAATCCGGGAAATGAGAAGGCAGAAAGGGGGATAACTTATTATTGAGATATGATATTAAAGGCTAAAGATTACTTAATAACATTATACTTTAACATGAAAGGTCGTCAAAACAAAAAGATATTGCTTCCAGACTTTCAATAATAATCTGTAGTCGATAATTCTAATCTTTTCAGTTCAATTCCTGACTCCTTAATGGGTTCCTTCCCTTATATAACCTTAATTATTCCCGGAATAACTGCGTACCCGGAAATCTGAGGTCAACTCTGTCTTAAAACAGGAATATTATGTCCTGTCTTTCGCTACCTATGAGTCGAATTCCTTTTTTATAGTAATGGTGAAAAGTTGCGGCAGTTAATGAACCGATGAATATAAAAGAGAAAGTTGTTATGACTAATGTAAGTGAAGACAAGTTTTCGATGCTGAAAGTAATCCGTTGCATAATTGAGGAAAATATCAATTCAGTAAAGAATATGCCCAATTGGGCGGAAACACTGGAAAGGTATGATACTCTGCTTTCGAAAATCATCGAAATGAGGGCGGAACTGGAAGACCTTAAAAATAATAAGACCCTGAGGATTAATGTTTCCAGAGAGCAGTTGATAAAGGTAGTTGTAAAAGTAGCAAAGGCATTAAAGGCATATATCATAAGTCTGAATGAGAATGACCTGATAGACGAGCTGCTCGCTAAAGTATCGGTAACAGAATTAGAGCTCAATAACATGTTCTGTACGGAGCTGCTGATAAAAGGAAAGGCTATATATGTATATGCTGCAAAGCATGCGGGTGGATTGTATTATTATGGAATTACAAATGAAGTATTATCACTTATGGAGGACAAATTAAAAGAATACTGGAAAGCCCTTAATATGGAGGAACTTACCGAAGCGGAGATATATATTAGAGAAAAGCAGCTTGAGATGCGCCTGAACCGTGCAATTAATCTGTTCAGGTATGAAATAAATGAATTAATTGACGTAGTAAAATATTCAAATCCAAATTTTTACTACAACATTAAGATACGGATTCTGCTGGTAGATTTAGGAATAGTGGATGATGATCTGAAATTTATACTGCCCTATCCTTCGATGAATTGAAGATGTTTTTCCCAGCAGTTGTTTTATTATAATAAACCCGGGCAAAGTGCCAAAGAAAGGCAGTTGATACTATAGATAAAAATGAAAAATGATTATGACCACCGATGTTCAATCAAAAGGAGAGATGTTATGGATATTCAGGGTTATTCTTCAATTAAGGGAGCTGGGCTGAATGTAAGAAACTTGTTTAACGTAAACAAAATAAGAGAAGACTTTCCGATTTTGAATCTGACTATCAGAGGTAAACAGCTTGTTTACCTGGATAACGCAGCCACTACACAAAAGCCACAGTTAGTGATACAAACCATTAATGACTATTACAATAAGTTAAATTCCAATATAAACCGGGGGGTACATTTCCTGAGCGAACAGGCAACCATTGCATATGAAACTGCCAGAAAGAAGGTAAAAGATTACATTAATGCCTCAGCTGCGCAGGAGATTATTTTTGTAAGAGGGGCAACAGAGGCAATTAATCTGGTGGCATATTCGTTCGGGCGTTCCTGCGTAAAAGAAGGGGACGAAATAATAATTTCTGCCATGGAGCATCATGCCAATATTGTGCCCTGGCAGATTTTGTGTCACGAGAAGAATGCCATCCTGCGAATAATCCCTATGAATAATGATGGGGAGCTCCTGCTTGACGAACTGGATGAGATGATTAATGAAAGGACGAAAATTGTAGCTGTTGTGCAGGTTTCAAATTCCCTGGGTACTGTCAATCCCATAAAGGCCATAATTGAGAAAGCACACGCGCGGGGAGTCCCTGTTCTAATTGATGGATCACAGGCTATACCACACCATAAAATTGACGTCCAGGCACTTGGTTGTGATTTCTATGTATTCTCAGGCCATAAGCTGTTTGGCCCTACAGGAATCGGGGTGCTCTATGGTAAGCTGGACCTGCTTGAGTCCATGCCGCCATACCAGACCGGAGGGGATATGATTAAGCTGGTAACTTTCAAGAAGACTACGTTTAATGATCTGCCTTATAAATTTGAAGCTGGCACACAGAATATTGAGGGAGCAATTGGAATGGGCGCTGCAATTGACTACCTGCGCACAATTCCATTTCAAGCTGCCACTGAACATGAAATGGCATTATTAAGGTATGCGCAGAACAAACTGGCCGAAATAGAAACGCTCAGGATAATAGGAACTGCGGCCAACAAAGCTCCTGTAATTTCATTTGTACTGGATGACATACATCCGCATGATATAGGCACTTCACTCGACAGTGATGGAATTGCAATCCGAACGGGGCATCATTGCACACAGCCTATTATGCAGTTCTTCAATGTCCCAGCTACAGCACGCGTATCACTATGTTTCTATAATACAATAGAGGAAGTTGACAAACTGGTGGATAGTGTAAAGAAGATGATAGACAAGAGAAACAGAAGCCAAAGCCACACTGGAAGTGCCGCCGAAGTTGATGATTACCAGCAGACAATCATGGAACATGACAGAAAACCAAGTAACAATATGGTCTGCTTTGACTGCAATCACAGGGATGAGGGTTTTAATCCATTCTGCGGAGATCATATAGTGCTGTATGTGAAGCTTGAAAAAGACGTCATCAGCAATATAACATTCCAGGGAGAACTGTGCGCCATATCCAAGTCGTCGGCTTCAATGATGACTGAAGCATTAAAGGGCAAAACAATTTCTGAGGCAGAGAAGCTGTTTGGAAACTTCCAGGGCATTTTTAACGGGCACGTTATTTCACCGGATGAACAGTCACTACTGGGTGAACTTGCAGCATTTAACAGTATAAAAGATTCACCTGCAAGAATAAAGTGTGCAAATCTGCCCTGGCAGACAATGAAAAGCCTGCTGCACACCAGAAAAGAAGCAATTACTTCTGAATTATAATTAATGATGGCAAGGTAATGTTATTGTGAGATAAAAACTAATTTCCAGTTTGACTGCTAAAGATCTGATGGAGGAAAGGAGATGGATTATAAAAATAATATTCTTGAGCTGATTGGCAATACCCCGCTGATTAAACTTCAAAAGACCGGGAGTAATTTCAGGCCGCAGATTTTTGCGAAACTTGAATCTTTCAACCCCGGCGGGAGCATTAAGGACCGGATTGGAATTGCAATGATTGAAGATGCTGAAAGAAGGGGACTGATTCAACCCGGAGGAACCATAATTGAAGCAACAAGCGGGAATACCGGGATTGGTCTGGCACTGGCAGCAATAATAAAAGGATACAAAACAATATTTGTAATGACAGATAAAGTTTGCTGTGAGAAAAGTAATTATCTGAAGGCTCTGGGAGCCGAGGTGATAATGGTCCCGAATTCCTTACCGAAAGACAACCCTAATCATTATACTAACGTTGCAAAAAGGATTGCCGAATCTATTCCAAATTCACTGAATATGAATCAGTATTCAAATCTTTCTAATCCTGATACACATTATAGAACTACGGGACCTGAAATATGGAGGCAGACAGAAGGCAAGATTACTCATTTTGTTGCTGCCATGGGCACCGGAGGTACCCTAAGCGGGATCGCAAAATATCTGAAGGAGCAGAATCCTTCGGTAAAGATTATAGGAGCGGATCCTGATGGCTCTGTATTCAAAAACTATTATGAAAATGGCACTCTTGAAGGAGAACATCCTTATCTGGTTGAAGCAATTGGCCAGAATTACCTGCCGGAAAATGTTCACTTTGAATTAATAGACCGGATTATCAGCGCTTCAGATGAGGATTCATTTAATGCTGCAAAGCTATTGACCCGCCAGGAGGGAATATTCTGCGGTGGAAGTACTGGTACGATATTTCACGCAGTAATGCAGATAGCAGCGGAACTGGATGAGAATGGTGTAATAGTATTCATTGTTTGCGATACCGGAGAACGATATCTGACGAAATTCTATAATGATGAATGGGTAAAAGAAAAACTACTGGTTGCACAAGATGAAAATGAGGATTCAATATATAGTATTCTATAGACCGGAGTAAAACAGGACATGATGAAAATGGAATAAACAAACATTAATATATATTCGCAAATTAATATGAGGTCCTTATGAAACGTTTATTTGGAGTTGCTGTTTTACTTCTGGCAGTCTTTCTGCCGGACGTCCTGTATGCTCAGTTAAATGGTACGATGACAATTGATGCAAACGGGAGCGGAACTAATAATTATAAGAGTCTAGGTGCTGCTATTGAAGCCCTTAATTTACAGGGGACAACCACAGGAGTGACGTTTCTGATAGCCAACGGCAATTATACAGAAAACTCTCCAATCAATATTGATGTGGCAGTGAATAAGCCCACGGAGTCTGCCCCCGTAACAATCAAGCCGGCATCTGGAGCTACTGTCGAAATTAATATAGGGGGACAGGATGCCACTCATTTCTATGCAATAAGGATAGGTAAGCCCGAGGCTTCGACTGACTATGTTACTATTAATGGTTCTAACGGAGTAAATACCAGAGATATGACTATCAGGGCGACGGATGCCAAAAATGGAATTCAGCCGGTGGATATTTATGGAAATAATATAACCATTAAAAACTGCATCATAGAAAGCGTGGGTAAGGGGAACATCTGGGATGAAAATGACATTGGCATCCTTCTTAGGAGTACCATGCCTTTTGCCGATTACTGCACTATTGAAAATAATAAGATATCAGGCATTAACGGCATTCTTATAGGCAAAGATACAAATGCTGTACTGACAGGGAATATAATCCGCGGAAACGAACTTCATTTTTATCATAAAGGGATCTATGCTTACAGAGTCTCGGATATTTTGATAGAGAATAACGAAATTGCCGGGGACCTGGTTAATTCATATCAACTGCTTCCCTGCTATGGTGTTTATGTCGGTACCAATCAGGGCAACAATAAGTCTGTTACAATAAGGAAAAACAATATCAGAAATATGGGAACAAACACCGGAACCACAGCCGGCAGGCGTGTAAGAGGAATATACATACTGGGACCGGGTAACTTTACCATAAACAGCAATAAAATCCATGACCTTTTCAATGCAACTACCGATACTGCAGCTTATCAGCCCTCTGTTTATGGAATACAGCTGGAGTCAGGCAGCGTTGACTCAAAATATCTGATCTACAATAATGCCATATATGGCTTAAAAGATAATGATACGGTCAGGGGCAGAACGGGAACAGTTGTAACAACGGGAATTGAGAGTACAACACCAGGAAATGTGGAGCTGTATTTTAATACCATATATATAGAAGAAACCGGCAGGAATAATCATGAATGCTACGGACTTTATATTGGCAAGGGTGACAAGGCCAGCATGATAAAAATGGCAAACAACATCATTTATAACAGCAATTCAAGTCCGAATGCAAAGACCTATGCGCTCTTCAGGTCTTCAACCATGGTTTCCGGTCTTTCAAGTGACTTTAATATTATTCATGTCGATGGTGCGCAGAATGCCTTTACGGCCTTTTGCGGAATGTTTGACAGGCTGACGCTGCAGGAGTTTATTGATGCCTCTCCATGGGATGATCACAGTATTGATAAGGCACCGGGATTCAAATCATCGTCTGACGTATCAATAGCCGATGATAAATGGATAATAAATGGTCAGGGAATACCCGTTGAATTTATAAGTGAAGATATCGAAGGAAGTCCGCGTTCAGTCTCGTTAAAGGACGGCGGTGTTGATATCGGGGCATATGAATATTCTCCCGTGGGAAGTGCTGCTACTGTGATGACCGGAAAAATAGGGCAGGATACCACCAGGTTTATTGGGGTAGATGGGAAGAAAATTGCCGAGATAATCTGGTCCGGTACCAATGCGGTTTATCCCGACCAGGTGACACTGACATATACACCGGGTAAAAGACCTGTGAGTAACTCAAACGAAATGTATAAAAAGGGCATTGACCGGATGTACAGCTTCAGCTTACCTCAGAATGCCGGCAGTGGCTGGACTGCCAAGGTAAGACTGTACTACAATGAAGCAACAGAAATAAGAGATTATACAGAAAAGGATCTTATAGTTAACAAAAGGACGGCAACAGGAGATGGACCATGGCTGGCAGAACAGACCACTATTGAGCCTGGCAGTCACTATGCTGAATTTAACACTAATACACTGGGCACCTATAGTCTTATAGACCAGAAGCAGAGTCCATTACCTGTTGAAAGGCAGAATCCGGATGGTTTAAAATATTCGTTGCAGCAGAACTATCCCAACCCGTTTAACCCGGCAACCAGAATTCAGTATTCTATACCTGAAGGTGGCATAGTAAAAATTGTAGTTTTCAATGCTATTGGACAGACAGTAAGAACGCTGGTTGATGAGTTCAAAACCAGGGGAACGCATGAAATTATTATGGATGGGAATGGGCTTACGAGCGGTATTTATTACTATCAGCTTAAGTGCGGACAGTATGTAGAAACCAGGAAATTCGTACTCATGAAGTAGCTCCTCTGAAAATAAGAGTATCCCGTTTCGGGGATACTCTTATTAGTACATTGTATGATATACAGGATGATCAGTAACGAGATGATATAAATGTATTGAAACATGATATTATGTGACGATTGAAAATAGGGAAGAGATGATATGGATTATTTACTGATTTTCTTTACAAGTTTGACCTTTACTGTGCTGGCTACACCTTATTTCATACGGTATC
Source organism: Ignavibacteriales bacterium (assembly GCA_050258815.1). Lineage (GTDB taxonomy): Bacteria > Bacteroidota > Ignavibacteria > Ignavibacteriales > SURF-24 > JAAXKN01. The sequence continues at coordinate 2,587 of JBLMZM010000316.1, read as the reverse complement.
TTACCAAAGTGAAAGTGGTAGATCTACCTGGTAACAGGAGAATACATACCGCTATAGTCCCCAGAATGGGGGGATTCCTGATATATCTGTCTACTTCATTTACTACCTTTCTTCTTGCAGAAGAGCTTGAAACAATAAGACTGCTCATTTTAGCGGCAAATATAATATTGCTCATCGGTTTTTTTGATGATATCCTGGGTCTGGATTATTCAATAAAAATATGGTCGCAGATTACGGCCTGCATACTTGTGCTTTTCTACCTGTACGGGCATTATACTGAAATGATACTTTTTGATTTCACCATACCACATCCATTTGATTTCGTAATACTGGCAGTATTTATTGTGGGTGGAATCAACTCCATCAATTTCATGGATGGGATTGACGGCCTGGTAAGCGGTTTTTCAATACTATCCTTTATAATTATTATGATACTGGCCATTGGCCAGAGTCATATGCTGCTGATGATTCTTGCAATGAGTCTGATAGGAAGTCTGCTTGGATTTTTAAGATATAACAAGTATCCTGCAAAAATATTCCTGGGTGATACCGGATCACTGACTCTGGGATACTTCCTTGTAATCTCATCGCTGCTGATTTCAATCAGGGTCAACAAAAGTGTACTGGACCTTACATTCCCGATTATCCTGCTGGCAGTTCCGCTGACTGATGCAGTCAGGGTAATTGTTTTCAGGATCATAAGGAAGAGGAGCCCGTTTCTGCCGGATAAGACTCATCTTCATCATCTGCTTATGCAGGTCATTGGATCGCAGAGGTATACAGTATTTATAATTGAAAGTTACTCGGTCCTGCTTGCAGCGATATCGCTGTATTATCTGATGGCGTCGCACTTTGTATCAATCGTATTGTTTTCATTACTCGCACTCATTCTGTTTTTTATTGAACCGATTCTGGCATTTCTGACCAGGTATAAAGGAATGACAATATCTCCCAAATACCTGAAGGAATCTTTAAGCAGGAACTTAAACCATCTGCAAAGAATACTTTTATATCTATCTTCGTTTGCGCTCCTTGTAATTCTCATCCTTTCGATCCCCTACCGTAATTCACTGGGCAACTATACTCTATTGGGATTTCTGGTAATCGGGCTGGCAGTATTTTTTATAGCTACGCGAAAGAAGAATATATATAATGGCATAAATGACATATTCATTTTCATGAATCTGGCGGCATTTTTTACAATTGCTAATCTGAACCTTACGCTGCAGAGTCATTTTAAGATAGGAAACATAAGCCTGAGCTTTATTTCTGAAATCAGCTATTATATGCTTACATTTATCATTATCGTATTTCTCATAGCAAACGACACAACATTCCCTATTAAGAAGCTTGTAATTAATGATGTTGACTATACTTTTCTCATCTTTCTATTGCTCACATTTATGGTAGATTATATTGTCCCGTCAGATCTCAACAAGGGATATAAAATATTCGTTCTTGAGGCTCTGATATTTTATTTATGGTACAAGATTGTCGTAACTTTCAAAGAAGAGATTAAAAATCATCTGTTTTATCTTTCATTTGCGCTGTCATTTGCAATTGTGATTAGACTATTGACAATAAGGCCATAGAGCGGACTATTGCCCGTAAGGTAAAACATTACGGGCAATAAAAAATTTAATTAATACCATCGGGTCTGGTTCAGAGAGTTAAGTCTTGCTTTATTGTTTGAATGTATCCGGCACTCAGCCGTTGAGGTTACAACTGTTTTCACATCAGGGACTACCATGCCTATTATCTACAGGGAACAGTGCTGTTAAAAATAATTCCTTCACTGCCGGCAGATCATGACGGATAACCTGCCTCTATATCTCCGCAAGTAATCCGATGCAGGATTGCGCAATCAGGGTTTACCGGTTATGAGTAAAACCTTTCTGTCTGTCTTACAACTCCATAATTATGGGATATCTCCGTTCAGCCAATATTAGAACCGGATACATGACACCTGCTGCCGTTAAACATATTCTATGAACCGGAATCCAATTCAAGCGTCTATTATAGTGTAGCCAAATTATTTCCATTTGTGAACGGAATAACAGAGTGCAAAAATGACGCTTAAAAATAATAGTATCCAAAATATTCAAAAGCAGTTCAAAAGTGAAAAATATTTATACAAATCAGAGGTATCATGAAAAATCCGAAATTTATTATTATAGCTTTAATGTCGGTGACGCTTATTTCGCTGGAGGTCGTGTGGACCCGCATTTTTTCGGCTGAGTTTTTTTATACGTTTGCTTTTCTGATCTTGTCACTCTCAGTATTGGGGCTGGGGCTTGGAGCATTGGCTCTAAGGCTATTTCCCGGATTATTCAGCAGAAAAAATTCATTGGGGGTCCTTCTTTTGGTTACATCAATTCTTGCGCTGATTGGACCCTCGGTTGTACTTAACATTAAACTCGATTTTTCCAGGCTTTTCAACAGCTGGGAGATGATCGGTAAATTTATTGCGACTGTACTGCTTCTGAGTTCAACTTTCTTCAGCGGCGGAATAGCGCTTGCCAAATTATTCAGGGAAAATCATGGCGATATGCCCAGACTTTATATGGCTGATCTTATTGGAGCCGGG
>JBLMZM010000315.1:0-3444 GCA_050258815.1 Ignavibacteriales bacterium | reverse complement strand
GCCTGCATCATGAAGGAGATGGGAGGATTGGAGAATTTCTCGCAGTCGGTGCTCATCCTTCCTTTCGTCAAAATTGATTTTCTCCTTTAAAGAATTATATCTGTGCCCGCCGGGGTCTTATCCCCGGCGGGCACGCTTGACTATATCCCATACTTCACTAAAATTAATACATCTTCCAGATTTGCTGTATCCAGTCCCTGCGCACCAGGAGCGATGGTCAATGTTGTTACGGGACTTCCTGCCAGCGCGACAGTGCCGCCCTTGATCTTATTTTTCCCGTCTTCCGCTCCCGCATACGCAATATCTTCGGCATCAGACCACGTAACAGAAACATTATTAATTACCATGCCATCCGGTACGGTGACCTCGCAGCCCGCTTTCGGCTTCAGGTAAATTATTGTTTCATTGAGGATCAGATCTTTATCCATGAAAATGTATGGAAAGTGCTTTTTCTCTATCTGGATCTGAGCGGACTGACCATTCTGTGTGATCAGCTTATCGAGTGCATTACCGAATTCATATTTCAGGCTGAATAACCTGAATAACCCGCTGTCAGCTGAATATTCCTGAATCAGATTCTCTATATTCGTTTCAGCAGCCTGGATATTACCTTCCAGCGCAGTATAGCTCACCTGCAGAATAACGTCAGATATCCCATCATAATTAAATGAGCGCAGCTTTGACGGGAGCTCAAGCAGCCAGGCACTGACTGCCCCGGCACCTTCAAACGGCAGGTAGCGTTCGTCCCTGAAATTAAATTCGAACATTCCTGTATCGTTGTTTGCACTGCTCGAGGTTATAGAACTGGTGACCGCAACATTCCGGTCTTCCGGATTCCCGTTTTCCTCTTTTCTTATAGTGCTGCCTGTGAGAGTCAGTCTTGCACTGACGTTGGTAAACGGACCCGTTACACACGGTATAGTCATGCGAACAGTTTTTATCACGCGCCTGTACTGTCCCGGATATTGCACGTCAAAGGCTATTTCGGGAATCTTAAAACTACAGCTCCCTGTCTGTCTCAGGTTTATCAGCTCCTGAGGATTGAGCAAGGCAAGTGAAAAGCTCTGAGTTATTTCGGGAGTCCTGCTGTTATTTTCCATATAGCTCTTTTCCATCGCATGAAGCTGCTGCATTAGCATATCCGCAGCGAGGAGGCCCGCTCTATCAAATTGCCAGTTGTCCGGCTGAATAAATACGTCGGTTGCAAAGGTCTCGTTCTGGTAGGCCTGCTCGGCAGACTTTGCCAGCTCATACGCCATATCGTAGGCTTCCCTGTAGACCCTGTTGAGCGAGGATGACATGAAATTATAAAGGCTCATACCTGTAAATTTATTCTTGTAGAAATCGTACAGTTCACCTGTCTGTTCAATATTTTTCTCATGAATCTCAAGATCATGTTCGGCAATCAGCTGCCTTATTTCGGCTGCTGCCAGCTGCTTGTTCATCTGCTTATACTCCTGCGTTGCGAGTTTCAGCTGCTGCTTCCATTCCTGCTCCCTTCTCTGATTGCCTGCTTCAATACCAGCCATAATTCCTACGTTGTCTGCCATAACTGCCAGGCAGCCGGTTGCATCTGCAAACCTTGACAGGCCATTTTTCAGCTCATGGCCGCCATATTTCATTGCAAACGGACTTCCAACCTGTGGCAAATATCCGCTGATGCTGGCCATGAATCCGAGCGTAGCTTCCGTAAGTCTTATACCTGCAGCCACTTTTCTGGATACCTGTTCAGTAACCTCCCAGGAATTCAGGCCGGATTCAATCAGGCTGGTAAAGTAATCTATGCGGTTTTCTACATTTTTAAGTCCCTCTTCAGCTGCATCATATAGTGCTTTCTGCTCCTTGATCTGATTCTTTTTTGTTTCTTTTGTCATATTCAGTATATTCTTCTCGTGCACCGCGCGTAACAGAGTCAGTTCTTCCCCGTCCTTCTTTTCCATAGCGCTCAACAGGGCAGAACCAAATCCCTGGACCGTCTGCGTAAACTGTTTAGCCTTTTCAAGCATGTATACGAACCTGTACTTTGGCGAGGTAACGGCGGTCAGTGAGGCAAGGACATCTTCCAGACTAAGTCCCGAAGCCTTCAGTCTCACAAGCAGCATGGGTTCAATTTCCGGTGAATAAAGTGAGAGGCTGCGGCGTATGCCCTTAATATTCATGCAGTTCCAGATCTTGCCAAGACGGTTGTTGACCCTGTCCCAATACTCCAGCAGGTTCTTATTCTCAGGCACACAGAATACTGAGCACTGTCTGACGATATCCAATGACGGAATGTGCTTTATTGCCTTGAACGAAATTCCGGAGAAGTCTTTCATCAGACTTGCAGTGTCACCATTATGCGTCATCTTTACGTTTCTGGCTTTTATGGCGGCTTTTTCCTTTTTAACGCTGCTGACACTTTTTACCAGAGCCATCGGTGCTGTGACATTTATTGTATTTATTCCCTCTGCAGCAAGAGCACGTCCCTGGAGGTTCGATATTTTAACCAGATCACTTACTTTCTTAATTGAGGCAAGTTTTTCAACCGCGCCTATATCCACTTGCCCTGTTTTCAGGCCGATCCGTGCACTCAGTCTCTTTGTGCTTTTAATATAGTCTCTTTCCAGGTGATACGTGCGCAAATTGATCCAGTAGAAATTTTCAAGCGTTATAAGGAATTCTGAGTTTTCATTAATATTAGGGCCAATTTCCTCGTAAGTAAGCCTGCTTTCATCGGCAGTCGTGCATTTACCCATCCTGACGGGTTCTTTCCCCAGGATATTATGAGCCAGCTGATACAGCATTTCCGCTTCATTTATCGATTCTCTCGTATCCTGTGTAAACAGATAGTCACCCCAATCCAGCAAATTGGATATATATTGCATGACCGTCCATTTCTGGTAGGCGCTGATCCTGAGTCTGGCAATTGCGTGCGGGTCAAACGGATCCTCCTTATATGCTTCTATTGCATCGCTGTCCGCAAGCATATCCTTCAGTTTCTGGGTCGTAAGTCCTTTGAACTTGGAAAACTGCCAGTAATAGTCGCCATGATCGGTATCTGCCTCTGTTTCACCGGCCGTAGGATTGAATATCCTTTCATACCACCATTTAGCCTCTTTGAATTTCTGGTTTGCATTCAGGTGGAATGCAATTAATGCCGGAAGATGGTAGAACAGCTCCCAGTAATATACTCCGTAGGGACCTTCGAAATCCAGCTGTTCTCCTGCGCTGTTGGTCATCTGCTGGGTTTTGGCGGACAAAAATTCCTCAATTCCCTTTGCATACAATATATCTGCCAGCTCATCGGTCATAATTGTACTCAGGTTTATCAGGGAATAATTATTATCCTTCAGCACTTGCATTGTCGCGGAGCCGTCGGTAAGCTGCTGTATAAAGTGATCCATTAGTGAACTTGAGCCAGACTCAATGTGTGCAGCATACACGCCATTTTCCAGGTAGCCAACA
>JBLMZM010000314.1:0-2520 GCA_050258815.1 Ignavibacteriales bacterium | reverse complement strand
CTGTTCCAGATATTGTCGTCCTCAATCATTGAATCTATAAAAAGCAGTGCATAGTCCACATTTATTAAAAACAGCAGTTCAATTGCAGTCTTCCTTGCCTCCTCATCCGGGTTGGATAGGCAGAGTGCAACAGAATCGCTGAGATTGCGCCGTTCAAGTTCGCCAAGCGAATTAAGTGTTGCCGCAGCATCAGATTCCGTTAATTCCTTAAGGAGCCAGAGCAGACTGGTAAGGTTTGTGGGATTATGCCTGATGGCTTCCGGGAGTTTCGAATATAAAAACCTGGAATACTTATAGAACGCCGGTTTAATGCTTCCGTCTATTTCACTGTCCTGCCCATAAATGCGGATTAGCGTATCCATTATGTCTTTATCGTCAAAGATAGTAATCAGGCTTGCTGCAGCCTTCTTGTATCTCGGTTCGGCGTCTGTGAGTGTATAAACAATGGAATTTTTAATGCTCTCATCGAATGGAAGTTCAAGATTGAATTTTTCCTTCAGCTCATAAAGTGACCCTATTACGGGCCAGATGAGTGGTCCGGTTGTCTTTCTTAACTCGGAGAGCAGGAAAAAAAATGTCGTCTCTCCGCCCAGGTGTCCCAGACTTTCAATAATTGAAAATTTTGTAAGCGGGTCTTCAACCGGATATTTTGACAGGAGAAAATCCAGAGCTTCACTCGAATGCATTTTCCCAAGGGCCTCGGCAATTGTGGGCTTATATAATTCGTTGCCCTCATAAATACTTGTTAAGGCGGGTATTGCCTCGGAATATCCTATATTACCCAAAGCTTCCACGCAGGAAAGTATAACGTTGTCGTTCTTATTTGAGAAAAGTACCTCAAGAATTGTCGGCACCGGCTTTGGACTGCCGATTAAACCCATTATATCGATTAAAAATTTCTGGTCGTCATCGTTTGCTCTCTGCAGGTATTCTGTCATTGCCTCCAGGCTGTCATCTTTTATTCTTAAAAGGATTTCCCCGGCCATGTTCCTTAAGGAAATATCGGGTGATGAAATAAAAGGTACAACATACTTCGGGATCAAAGGGTTTGCGTTGAATATTAATGTGAATGAGGCAGAATCCCTCACGCCTTTATCAGGATCCAGGAGCATATTACTTAAAACCTTAACCCCCTCTTCATCAAGCTCCTTACTGATGAGGTCTTCAACTGCCATCCTTCTTTCCGAAGGATTTTGTGAACTCAGATTTCTGAGTTCATCTTCACTCAGATAATTAAAATTATTCATTCTCAGAGTAGCCTTTTCAATAGACAAAGTGATTTATAACTCTACATTTGTTTACTAACCTGGTATAGACTTTAATTCCTAAAACTTTGAGGGTTTCAGACAAGCCGCAGATAAAAGCCGGATAAATAAACTTCCCCTAGTCAATTATCGGAAAATATGTTACGAAATTTAGACAAAATTAACAGTTTATATTATAGATAGCAAAATAAATCTTCCCCTCAGGCACAGCTTTGTGGCAAAAATTCGCTTTGAAATGAGAGGTCAAAAATCCGGTATCAAAAATAGTGCATAATAATTTGCACCTGTTTATATATAGCCATTTATTGTGGGAATTCTCTTCTATTTTACTAAAAATGTAAGTTCCTTCTCTGGCATTACATTTGCCTTTATAAGCCTGAATAAAAAAAAGAATAATTATGCCTCAGCCGGTTGAAAAATCATTAATAAGAATGCTGGACTACACTACTCAGAAGCAGAAGGTGCTCAGCAGGAATATTGCCAATATTGGAACGGAGAACTATCAGAGAGAGGATATAAAATTTTCTGACGTTCTTTCGGATAACATGGCATCTGTACTTAAGACCACAAATCCGAAGCATTTCCCTTTGAAGGACGGACTGGATCAGGAAAACAAATTCGAGATTGAAACAGATAAGAGCAAGGACCTGTCTTCCGGTATGAATAATGTCGATATTGATACTGAAATGGCTGAAATGGCTGAGAATACACTTAAGTATAAGTTTGCATCGAAAAAAATGGGCGACTATTTCAAACTGATCCAGGAAGTAATTAAAAACGGGAGCGGCCATTGAAAATTAGCGATAACTTTTTCGGCATTAAGATAAGTGCCATGGGCCTTAGCCTGCAAAGAAAGAGAATGAACCTGATCTCAGAAAATATTGCAAACTCCAATACCACAAAGACAAAGGACGGAATACCTTATCAGAGAAAATTCCTGGTCGTAAAGCAGGATAAAACTCCTCTTGAGGGTGCAGACTACAACCCTAACGGCACCGGGGGCGGCATGCTGAGAATGAATACAACAAATCCCGATCATATAGCAACATCCCCGCAGCAGGAGTTCCCTCCGGAAAATTCCCAGACTGGCTTAAACGGCGATGTTGTCAAGGATTCTAAACAGGGGGATATGGTTTATATGCCCGAGCATCCCGACGCAGACCCTGACGGTTATGTGCACATGCCTAATGTAAATATTGTAACTGAAATGGTTGACATGATAGCAGCTACAAGAAGCTATGAATCAAATCTGACG
>JBLMZM010000313.1:0-2855 GCA_050258815.1 Ignavibacteriales bacterium | reverse complement strand
TCCTCAATAGTGTAGCCCAGACAGGCCTCCCATGCAGGGTTCAGGATTTTGAAGTACCCGTCGTAGCCGATTACTGCAAACATTTCTGTAGAAAGCGCAAATAACCGGCGCAGATCCTCATTTTTTATATTATCAATCATTGCTGTTTTTTCAGTAAAATACCTGTTTTGATTTTTTATAGCAAGTTGAATTAGAAAATTCAGTTCAATGGGAACAGTTTACCAGACAAACGTTCCTGCCGCGCCGGAAGCCAGTGAGGCAGTTATTGTCATATCTCCCACTTGCATATTAAATGCCTTTGCAGATGACCCGTTATTCAGAACAATTACAACCACTTTACCCTCAGGCGTCAGGAAAGCAACATTCGGCAGGTCAGCCGGCATATTAGATTCAATTCTCTTTGAGCCGGGTCTTACAAATTTGGATGCATGTGCCATAATGTAATAGCCGACGTTACGTGTCACCTGGCTGCCTTCTATTGTAATGGAGCCAAGGCACTGATCGCAGCCGCCGGCGGTATGAGGCGTGAGGCTTGCATTTGAGGCCAGGTTCCACTCCAGAACAGTTTTGCACCAGTTTCTTGAAGCACCGATTATCAAATCATTAATATGAAATTTAAGATTATCTGCAAAGCTGCTTCCGGCACCCACCCACTGCTCGGTGAAGTAAAGGTTTTTATCGGGATGTGCATTATGCACCAGGCTCAGGTCACTGATGCTTCCGCCATAAAGATGGAAGGCTGAACCGTCAATATATTTTTTTGCATCGGGATCGTTCAGAACAGAGATCGGGTAATCGGTACGGTCTGCATTGTGGTCATAAATAATAATCTTTGTATTTATTCCAACACTCTTGAATGCGGGTCCAAGACTGGTCCTTATAAATTCCGCCTGCTGTGTTGCGGGCATTACCATGCTTGGGTTATTCCCGCCATGCAGCGGCTCATTCTGCACTGTAATTGCATCTATGTTAATGCCTTTATTTTTCATACCCATAATGTATGAGATGAAATATTTCGAGTAAGCATCGTAGTATTCAGGCTTAAGGCTTCCGCCAACGCTTTTGCCGGTTGTTTTCATCCACAGGGGTGCCGACCATGGTGAAGCAAGAATTTTTATGGCGGGATTTATTGCCAGAATTTCCTTTAGCAATGGTATAAGGTATTTCTCATCTTCAGCAAGTGAGAATTTATTCATATTCGCGTCAGTTTCGCCTGCCGGAAGGTCATCGTATGAAAAAACCTTTGCATCAAGGTCACTGGCGCCGATGCTTATTCTTAAGTAGCTTATGCCTATATTCTTATCCTTATTATCAAACAGTTCAGTCAAAAGCTGTTTTCTTTCAGCAGCAGGCATATTATAAATATGGTATGCACTTCCCCCGGTTAAAGCACAGCCGAAGCCATCCATCTCCTGATATACTTTATCTGAAATTACGGTAATGGTATTTATTCCGCCCACAGCCGGAGCCGTGGCAATACTTTGCTGTTCAGTAAAATAGGTTTTCTGCGCCGGATCAGTAAGCCAGAATTGAACGTTTATGTTCTCCTGCGAAGCCGGGCTGGTCACATTATCCTTTTTCTTGCAGCCGTAAGAAAGTCCGGAGGAGGCAAGAAGCAGGATCACAATTAAAAGATGACAGATAGTTGTTTTCATTGAGCGGTCCGTTTGATAATTCACTTAACTTCACCATTATTTATTTTGAATTGACTGAAATTACTTCCCAAAAGTAGGATTTAGACCGAAGCAAAACAAATACAAACGGAAAATTCTTCAAAATACTTTCTCTTTTTAGAGCCCTGTCTTTATAGTCCATGGACTACAAAATAATCCGTCTTTTGCCAATTTATCTGCTGCCGGCCAGAGCGTAAATTTACTATGTAAGTTTTCAAAAACACTAATGACAATATAAATGGAGTTAAAAATGAAAAAGGCATTACTTATCGTTTTATTACTTGCCTCTGCAACATTTGCACAGAGGAAATCATTTTTCGAAGGAGAAATGGACAATGGCGGATTTGGCGGACCTCAGGTAAAGTTCTCATCTGTTAAAAATAACTTTGGAGTCCTTGTAGGCGCCTACGGCGGCTGGCTGATCAATCATCAGTTCATGATCGGCGGCGGCGGATACGGCCTTGCAAACAACATCAAGGCAAACAGCGACGTCCAGAAGGTATTTAACTACAGCTCACAGCCTTATATCAACTTCGGCTACGGCGGCGGCGTTCTGGAATATTATTTCAATCCCAATAGCCTTCTGCACTCATCGGTCTCATTGCTCATTGGCGCAGGCGGGGTTTCTTACCGTTCAGCTAACCATGACACCGATTTACTCTCAGACGAGTGGAATGATGATAGTAACGCAGATGCAGTTTTTGTGCTCGAACCCGGAGTAAGCGGGGAATTGAATATTGCAAAATATATGAAAGTAGGATTTAATGTAAGCTACCGTTTTGTTAACGGCGTTGACACCTATGGCTTAAAGGATTCTGATTTCAGCAACTTTTCAGGCGGAATTACATTGAAGTTCGGAGTATTCTAAAATTCATCAGTGCCTAAGCACTCTTAAAAAAGACTTCCATTAACCGGCCTTTTGTAAGTAACAGGCCATCTGATATGCCCGGGAAACAGCTTCGAAGCTGCTTTTCCGGGCTTTTTTGTTATAGGAGACAATTTAATTCGACAACCATCAAATTATATTTGCGATAAGGAAAATTATTTCTTATTTTTACTTTGATACTTATCAAAATAAATTGACGGGATATTTAATGGAAATCAAGGAAAGCATAAGCATAATGAAGGCGCTCGGGGATGAATCGAGGCTCCTGATTGTAAATTCACTGGTGGAAAAGCCGC
>JBLMZM010000312.1:0-11725 GCA_050258815.1 Ignavibacteriales bacterium | reverse complement strand
CTTATGGCCAAGGAAACGGGCGACATATATGCCGAGCTGAATGAGTTTACCAAAGAGGAATTCCAGGAGGCTTTCCGCTCGTTCTACCCCGAGGTTAATCTCATAATCATAAACGGGTTCGATGAGTTTACAAACCCCGAGACGGAGATAATAAATTCTCTTTCCCTTGTTAAGAACGCAAAAGCATTCATCAACTTCGACTATTACTCATTTAATAACCTTATCTTCTCGCACCTTAAGGAGTGCTATAACAGGCTCTTGTCAAAAGGGTTTAACATTGTAACCGACAGGGCAAGCGTTCACTTAGGCGACTTCAGGGACTATATAAAAGAAAGCCTTTTTGAACGTCAGCCTAATGTGCCGGCAGCAAAGTATAAAGGCCTCATTACACGCCTTGAAGCCCCGGGGCGTGAAAAGGAAATTGAAATTGTAGCCAAGGAGATCAAGAACCTGCTCCTGGATGGAAAAACCGAGCCGCACAGGGTGTGCGTTGCCTTTAACTTAATTGAAAAGTACTCGCCTTTAATAAGGGACATTTTCTCGAACTACGGCATCCCCTTTAACCTTACGGACAGGATCTGGCTTGAGAACTCGACCCCGATTATTGCCATAATAAACTTCCTGGAAGTGCTGGAAAATGATTTTTACTTCAAGAACATCTTCCGCGCCCTAAGCGGGAGCTTCCTTAATTTTGATAAAATAAGCCTTTCAAACCTGATGAAGGCTGCAGCCAGGCAGAAGATTGTTGCAGGGTACGATTCCTGGACCGGACGACTGAAAGAGGCAGTGCTTGCAATTGAGCAGAGCGGAGGCGCCTTCGACCCATTTCTTGAGAAGGAAAAGCAGTCCTATAAGAAGGCCTTAAGCGACATCAGGCTCCTGCACGAGCTTTTAAGCCCGTTCGACAGGAAGATGACGCTTAAGGAGTTCATGGTGGAGTTCCGCAGGCTAATTGAGGTTCTGGAGCTCCCGAAGCGCATACTTAACCGCCAGAGCAGCCGCCAGGAAGAGAACATCAAAGCCATCTCGACTTTTCTTGACACCATATCGGAAGTCTTTGAGCTCTATGAAAAAGAGTATTCAAAGACCGAGCGTTTCCCGCTGAAATTCTTCCTGGAGAAGATCCGTACCGCAGTCACTTCGGCAAGGTTCAACGTGCAGGAGAAGTCCAACTACGGCGTGCTGGTTACAACGCTGAATGAAATTAGGGGGCTCAGGTTCGATTACCTTTTTATTTCGGGGCTTTCGGACGGCGACCTCCCCACGCGCTACAGTCCTGAGATATTTTTCTCGGGCTCGTATTCCAAAAACGAGATGGTGCATCAGACAGAGGAGCGCTACAGGTTTTACCAGTCGCTCTGCACGTGGGAGAAAGGGCTATACTTAAGCTTCCCTTCAAAGGAAGAGTCGAAGGAGCTCATTGAGTCGAGCTTCTTAAAGGAGTTCTGCACGCTTTTTGAGACCGGTAATAAGACAGAAGAGGATTATAAGGATCTTATTTATTCAAGGGAAGAGCTGCTGAAGCTTACGGGAAAAGCCGGGATTGCTGAAATAAGGAAAGCATTCCCTTCGCTTGACGGGCGTTTTAACTGGGAGCATCTGGATAATTCCATAAAGGTCAATTCACTCAGGATTAAGGATCCCTTCAGGGAAACCGCTTTTACGGGAATACTTAACCCGGGTAGTGAAGACGGGGCGGAATGTTTACCCGCGCCCGGGATTTCAGAAGGAGCGCTTGAAACTCTGCTTAAGTCAAAAGATGCCCAGTATTCAATTACGCAGCTGGAGAAATACGCACTCTGCCCCTTCCAGTATTTCCTTAGCAGGATCTTAGGCATCGAGGTAATAAAGGAGCCTTCGGAGGACATTGAATCATTCGAGCTGGGATCGCTTTTGCATTCGATACTGTATGAATTTTACTCGAGGCTTACAAAAAAAGGGATCAGGCTTTCAGGCTGCAGGGATGAGGAGTTCTGCCAGGCTGAAGACATGATTTTTGAAATTGCGGAAGACAAGATTAAAGAAGCGGCCTTATACTCCCCCATGTCGTTCTACGAAAAAGAAAGGATAACGGGAATTGACGGAGTAAGGAAGAATTCAATTTTGTATAAATTTCTTGAAGCCGAAAGAAGTGACACACTTGGGCTAACGCCAAAGTTTTTTGAAGTCAATTTCGGAGCCGTTTCAGGAGATGAAAAAGACGAGACGCTTTCAGGCGCAAGGACGTTTACCATTGGTAAGAACAAGGTCCGCGGCAAGATAGACAGGATTGACATCAACGAAGCCGCCGGAATTTTTTCAGTAGTGGATTACAAATTAAACGGCAAGAAGCCTAGCCGCGATGAATTAAAAGAAGGGCTTTCGCTTCAGCTTCCGTTGTACATGTATGCGGCCTCAGAGATGCTGAAGTCGCTTTACGATGAAGATTACAAGCCCGTTGCGGCGTACATATACTCATTAAAGTACAAGTCGGATGAGTTCGGCAAGATTGCCGTAACGTTCAAGACGAGCCGGGCATTCTGTGAATTAAGTGAAGAGGAGAAGCAGGAAGCGGTTCTTATAAACAGCGATCTGATCAAGGCGTGTGAAGAGAGCATAGAAAAGTACATTGAGAATATATCTAAGGGAAGGTTCAACCTGTCGGGCCTAAAGGACCGTGAGGCGAAAGTCTGCCGCTACTGTGATTACAAGTCAGTCTGCAGGATTGATGAGATGGAGAAGTAGGAGCGGAAGGTCCGACGTCCGACGTCCGACGTCCGACGGAAAAATGGAAGCATAGAATGACGGAAAAATGAATGCATAGAATTTAGAATTACGCAGTTATTAAAAACCGAAGGTGTGTTCTGTCTATAGCAGAGCGATGCACAGACATCTCCGGGCCCTGGAGGGGCCCCATGTAAGACAAAAAGAAGCCTACGCCCAATTCTCCTCAATCACGCCGCAGCCTTGTTCCTTTCCGGGATAGCGATTGAAAATCTTTCATTCCTTTCGCTCACAAAAATGAAGAAGATGCCGAGAAGGATTTCAAAAGCTGTAGTCACGTAAAAATAAACCATCCCCAAATTTATCGAAGTAATTGATATGATAAATTTCAATATTACCGACAGCTCATATAGTATAATAACAATATAAAAGATCTTGACCCGTTTCAATTCAAGCATATCATCTGTTGCCATTTTAAATATAAAATAAAGGACGCCTATTTGGGCTACAGAAATGAGGAGTGCTAAAATTTTGAAGTCAATTCCATATATCAGATAATGAATTAGCAACAGGACCGGAATTATCACATAAACTTTTCTTATCGTCTCCTTTTGGTTCCACAGGCACAATATTAAAAATAAATCTTTAGCCACGTAAAACGGGAGGTTATAATAATGAAGCTCAACCAGAGCCCAAGCCACGGGGTCTGAAATGGCCTGGATGAGGAAATAGTAGAAAAACTTACCCCTGAACTGTTTAAGGGGCGGCAGCAGCCAGATAGTAATTGAAATATAGAATATTATTTGGGATAATTTCATAGCCTGAAAAAAATTGCTGCTGAAAGCTAAAAAAAACAATACTAAGAGTAAAGGACACAGATTGAACATTTTGGACCAGGCAGAAGCCTCCATAAAAGGAGAGCTCCTGCCATGGCTGCATTGCTTAGTGGGTAATTACTTTAACAGGAGCATCTTTCCGCTTCTGATGAAATTATTTGCACGGATTTCATATATGCACATTCCGCTTGGGATATCCTTTGCATTGAACTGAACTGAATACCTTCCCATTTCCTTATATCCGTCTACAAGGGTTGCAACTTCCTTACCGAGAATATCATAGACTCTCAGGCTTACCTTTGAAGCCTGGGGAATATCAAAGCTAAGCCAAGCGCCGATTTATATTCTCCTACTCCATAATATAGTTTTAGGAGAGCCTCTTTATACGAAGCTGAATTTTTCTTGTCAGGAGCATTTGCCGAAATATTTTCGAGATAGGTTTGAATTTCGGGATCGTTGGCACTAAAGAATAACTTTAGTAGTGGATTAAGTGCTTTAATTGAACCTTTGTCAATTATTGATCTCAAAATCTTTTTAGCAGAATTGTAGTCTTTTTTATCAATTAGGACTAATGATTGCCCAATTACACCGTCTTCATCATCACCAGAAGGAATACCAGTCAGTGCAGCTTTATTATATCCTGGTCCTCCGTCCCAATTATTACTATGATTCCAAACTATTGAGGAAGTAGCATCGTTGTACTTTGAAGGGTCCATGTTATAACCCCAAAAATTCTTCTCGGCATATATAGTAGAATAAGACATTGCCTGCAGCGCATAATTTGTAAATTCCGTAATTTTATTATGACATGCTGCAAACCCATCGTACACACTACTTCCGGCATCTATTATACTGTTGGCATTAGCTATCAGTCCAAAAGGGCAATTTTGTACAACATTATTGGTTGCAAATGCATAAGCACTGTAGTCTTTACCAAAAATTGAGATTCGAGTAAGATTCTGTCCAAAACCCATAAGCACAATTCTGAATGGTATTAGTATGCGCGTCAACTTGATCTCTTGTTAATTGAAATTATTTTGGGATAATAACTGCCGTATCTTCAACAACGGCATTAGTACAGTAAGATCTATACGATGCTATTAGAGTATCGCCGGTTGGCCTGATTTCAAGGAGATTATTCCCCAAAACCGGAGGATTGGAATGGTCAACACTATAAGGGATTATAATTCTGAAAATTTGTATACCGACTAGTCTAGTTTCCCCGGGTAGAGATTTCCCATCTAATAAAAATGTTTCCTGGTCGCCGCTACCGCTTTTAATAGAGACATAAACGGGTTTACCATAAATTAATGGTTCATCGAAACTGGTAAACTTGGCAGATACAGAAATCATAATCGTATCACCTATCTGAAATGGCTTATTCCATATACGAATCTCTGGGTTTGTAATACACGTGTCATTATCACAATGAGTAACTTGTTTTAGTTTTTCAAAACCAAACTTTTCTTGTTCACACATTGCCTTTTCCTCAATTTGAATTACTTGTTTTTCTGCGCAGCCTGAAAAAATAAATATCAGTATGAAAAGAAATGGAATACTTAAAGATTTCAAATTAGGTGTATTCAATTTTAACTCCTGCAAAATATTTTTAATAAATTTATCAAAAGAAGTATTTAATTTATTCTTTCCCATATTAGGAGTAACTGATGTGTGTGTTACGAAACAGCATTTTCAAAAACAGTTCCAAGTCCATATCTCTTTTTTTTACAAGTGATTGTTGAAGGTTATTTTAGGTACACCATTTTCTTTATATCTGAAAATGAAGGTGTTAGCATTCTGATGAAATAAATTCCACCGGAGAGGCCTTCGGCATGGAAACTGAGCTTGTGCTCTCCGGATTTCTGAAATCCGCTGTAAAGTTCCTTTACAACACGCCCCAAGAGATCTATTGCCTCAATTTTAACCTGGTCATCCATAGGAAGATTATATTGAATGATTGTCTCTGAATTGAAGGGGTTGGGATAGTTCTGAAATAAGCCGTAAGTGCTGAATTTATGAACCCCTTTATCATCTACCCCGCTTGTCTGCCTTTCAAGAACAGCCTTAATAGCAAAATAAAAGTATGCGCTTTCATACCATACAGGTTTTGGGTTACTCCATAAAAGGAACTGATTTAATATTTCGTTATTAAAATTCATAGATGAGACTATCCCCAGGAAAAGCTCTAGGCCCGTTATATAAAAGCACTTTTGATTTTAATAAGAACGGGCTTATCAAGGTTGATAGTTTGCCAGTTCGAGTATCCTGTTGTTAACTCAAATGGAGCTTGATATATGACAGAGTCCTTAATATTATCATATTATAATCATCCTGATTAAGAACAGTAACTCTAAATTTCCATTGTTGGAACAGTAGCCGGGATTTGCATAGATGTTTTTGCAATCTTAGCAACTTCCTAATAATCAGGCATAAAATTTAAGGGTTTTACAATAAGTCGCAATGGGGACGGATACTACATTTTTAATTGGCGGGCTAATTCCACTCTAAGTACATTTATATCAAGCACTTAAAAATGATTTTTTTTTTGATGAGCAGCAGCCAGCCTGGATTTTTGAGGAAAATCGGGGGTATTAATACCCCCCGTAGTATTAATACTACGCCGGTATATTGTAGTATCAGAGATCTAAAGATCAGGCAGAAGCCCCATAAATGGAGCTTCCGCCATGGCCGATTTACTTTTAAGTGTAATTACTTTAACAGTAGCATCTTTCCACTTTTAATGAAGTTATTTGCACGGATTTCATATATGTACATTCCGCTAGGCAGACTTGAAGCGTTGAACTGAACTGAATACCTTCCCATTTCTTTGTATCCGTCCACAAGGGCTGCAATTTCCTTTCCCAAAATATCATAAACCCTGAGGCTTACCTTTGAAGCCTTGGGAATATCATAATTTATGACAGTTGACGGGTTAAATGGATTTGGGTAGTTTTGAGATAACGCATATTCAGTGACTATTCCGCTGTTCTCTGAAGACTGACCGTATTTTTCCTGCTTTTCGCCTTTATTCATGGAATAAGCCGAAGGATCATTCATCAGATTTTCTGCTATTTTAATTCTTGAGGAGAAATAGAAGTCTGAAACTTTACCTTTTTTTATGTCTGAAAGAATTTCCTGGGCTTTTCCAAGGTCTTTCTTCACGTTTATAAATGCAAAGAGTTTTGAGAACCTGGCATCAAGAGCCTCTTTTTCACTTGCTGACGAACTGATAGCGTTGTCAAACCATGCAATGGCCTTGTCAAACTCATTATTCTGAAGATAGTTATCTCCAAGCAGCTTCAGCAGGTAGGAATTCTTCTTTACTTTTGTGAGCCCTTCCATATAGCTTAAGATGTCGGCTCTGGAATATTTGTTCTTTATTCGCATTAGTTCAGTCATGGCAAAAGGCTGATTCTTCTCAGAATTTACAAGAGTCTTGTACCATGCGATAGCATCGTCAAGCTTTCCGGCCTTCTCAAGCTTAACTCCTTCAAGCAGGTTAAAAGGAATGTTTTCCGAATCATTTAAATTTGTTTTATTCATAGAAGTCTTTTTTCCAGCAGAACTTTCGGCTCGTAATACATATGGGATTGCCCCTCCTTCCCATGGGTCTTCTTCTATATTATCATATATCTCCAAATATGAATCATAATCTTTGTAAGTTTTTGGTTCTACTCCCCCCCAATAATTACTTTGCGCAAGGATCCAACTACTTTCATATGAATAAGCATCATAGTTAGTGTTGTCCATAATAGTATTGTACCAGCCTGCTACACCTTCAGAACCAGCATAAACAAAGCTTCCCCAACCCGAAGCAAAGCCGACCCTGTTATCTCTAAACCGATTATTAGGACAGAAAGTACTAAGACTATTGTCCGTAAAATAAACATAAGTACTTCCCCCAGCATACAGGCCCCAATCAAATCCGCTTACATCATTGTGGGCGATATACGGAGATGAGTTATTTAGAAAGAATAACCCCTGATAGTGATGGTACTGCGGTGAAGAAGCGTCTTTGGTTATAACGTTATCCAAAATAAATGGTGATGCAGCTGAAGCTTCCCCATAGATTCCATTCTCGAGAGGATTAATAATATGATTTCCCATTATTTCCGGCTGAGAATTATAAACATAAATTCCATTTTTAAAGTTGGTAAAATAAGAGTTCCAGATCTTAACATTTGCCCCGTTAAGGCAGCGGATTTCAGTCCCGTCATTCAAAGTCATATTATTAAGTTCTGAATTTGCAGCTCCTGCTCCATCAAAAACAATATTACCCCAGCGGCCTGTAGTTTCGCCTCTCTGGAAGGTAATGTTACCGGCATTTGCAATCAAAGTACCGTTCACAATAAGTGAAGCACCATTTTTGAAGGTAACTGTGGCTCCAGAGGCAATTGAAAGTGTGGAGCCAAGGGGAACGTAAGCATCACTTTCAAAAGTAACATTTCCGCTTAGTGTAGTATTGGTGCTGGCAAAATAATTATAAAAAACATTAAGCTTCATGTAATCATTTTCTCTTATCATATTTGTTATAGCTATATGCTTAAGAGCACCGCCCCAATCCTTTGTTGAAGGCCTTGTAGCCTCTGTCATCTTATTGGTAACAACTCCTTTTATCACTTCATCTGTAAAGAAATCGCTTTTTAAGCTTGAAAGTCTTTTGAATACATTACCTCTTGGCAGATTCGGATCAGTTGGCCACCAGCCCCAAGTTCTTGTCGGTGAATATGTAGTGACTTCCCATAATGTACGCCCTCCATCCGGCATGTTATTGAACACCCAACCTCCTTTAGGAACATAAGTACCACTGACGTAACTACATCTATCGTCATCCAGATAATCAAAATCACCGGCTCTCTGCCCGTTCCAGTTTCCCGATCGGGTATATGATCCTCTGGGATAGCTGTCATCCGGAATCGGATAGCCAAAAGAGCCGTTATAAGGA
The DNA here is from genome assembly GCA_050258815.1 of Ignavibacteriales bacterium. GTDB lineage: Bacteria > Bacteroidota > Ignavibacteria > Ignavibacteriales > SURF-24 > JAAXKN01. Next base: position 3,241 of record JBLMZM010000312.1, on the reverse strand, counting down.
ACCGCGGTTTCGAGATCGATCAGATTATCGGCATACGCTGTTATCGCATCCTGAATCTCTTTGATATGCCATACCAAAATTCCTTTGTTATAGCCGCTTTGAGCATACTCGTCATAGTTTGCAAAATTTTTGTCAAATCCCGTAGCTTTGTGGTACTCAATTAAGAAGTACTCATCCCGATCGCCAGTATGATTCTCATTTATCATTACTTTGATGATTCTTCTATATCCGTTTGAAATCTGTGTCGAAGTTAGCGGAACGTTAATATCGGACAACTTTATAGTTGAGAAATCAACATTCCTAACGGTTGACGCATTTACAGTTAGTATTTCCTCAGGCCTTATCCATCCCAGGAAAATCAGGTCATGTGATGTAATTGGCGGAAGCCCATAAAGTGAATGTTGCTCAGGTATAGAGGCATTGTGATACATTATATCATAGTTCCAAAGCAAATTACAATGGTCGTAACTGTAGTCTACTACTTCATCATATCCTCTATCAGGAAATCCCTTAAATCCGGAAGGAGAGCCGGAAATTGCACCTATCATGTGCATTCTTTCGTGAGCAATTGCACCCATGCTCATCTGAAAGTCAATCGGACCGTTAAAAATAACTGCTCCGGTTACAGATGAAGTGATAGTGTATGTGTTTCCCGGGTCAACAAAACCTCCATGCTCATGATAAAATTCATCCTGCGTAATTCCCGTAAAAACAAGATGAAGGGCTTTTACATTATTGAACAAGGATGGGTTGGCATTGTAGACATTATTGACAATATCTGAAGCAATATTAGTATTTTTGCTTTTCACAACACTGACTCCAGAGCCATTATCAGCAATATAACCCGCAAATGTTCTTGTTGTTAAATATGGATCACCATTAGCTTGCTTAGGGCAGCTAAAGTTTACTGTGTAAAGTCCTCCGGATTGATTACTGAAAAAATCAGTCAATGCTGGTCTGTACCACTCGTCTGCGGATATACTGCCACCATGGGAATTAATATAGTCTGATAGCAGAGTTCCATCGGGGAATGCTCCAAGCAGAGGAAATTCCGCATCGTTTGTAAGCCGCGGATAGGAATGAGTCCTGTCAGGAAAACCAACTACAATTATAAGCTCATTAAAATTACCTGTCAGATTGACGCTTGACACATACGCCGTGGCAGTAGTCGCCAAGGTTTGCTGGCTCCCGGTATTAAGTTTAAGAACAATATCGGGGGAATATCCGGTATACTGTCCATATAGAGCATTGAAAAGAAGGAAACTGAGAATTACAATTAATGATTTTTTCATGCGAACTCCCAAATTATTTGATGAGAATGAGTTTAATTGCCTGAGAATTTTTATTTCCCTGCGCGTCTATATTAAGTAAGGCATAGTAAATGCCAGAACTTACTCCTCTTCCTCTCTCATCTGTTCCGTTCCATGAAATTCTTTCAGTGCTTCCCTTTTCAACTGTTCCGGTATAGAAGGTTTTTACCTTTTGGCCAAGGGAATTGTAGATCGAAAGCTCGGGGCTGCACCTTTCAGGAACGGCAAAACAGAATATTGTACTACTATTAAATGGGTTAGGATAATTTGAAAATGAGTAACTGCTTGGAACTTGTTTCTTTATTTTGACATCCGTTATATCTGAAGACAGTGTATAGCTGTATAATACACGAGCTTCAGTTGCATTCTGAAATATGAATGTTTTGTTGTCCAGCCAATTCAAATAATACTTTTTCCCTGCATTGTTTAAATCATTTGTCAATTTGAATACCTTGGCTGAATCAGCGTGATAGACATACAAGTCTGCATCGCTTTGTGTAGCATAAAGACCAATAAAGGCAAGCATCTTTTCATCGGGGGACCACGAGAGTGAAATAAATTGCTTTGCTAATGATCTGCCTTCAACTTTTATCATGTCGTAAATCCCTGAATCTTTGCGTGTTCCGATGTCAAATTCATGTAAAAGTAAATTATACGAAGCTTCTATTGTAGAGTAGAACAACTTTTTGAGTTTGCTATTATATGCTATATCGGTTACTTGAGGATAGAATTCAGAAAATGCAACGAGTGTATCTACTTTCCTTGATTCAGGATAATAATGATAAATATTCCGGTCCTGATTAAATATTATCAGACTACTGTCACTGCTCCAAAATGTTTTGCTCCTATCATTCACATTACTCCTTTCATAGAGCTTCCCTGTAGTGAAGTTGTATTCAAAGTCTGCCAGAACAAACTTCTTGTCATCAGGAGAAAATGATCCAACAAGTAAGTCTTGGTCAATATTCAGACTATCTATAATCAAAGTTCTACTTTTTGTCTCGAAATCATATCGATATACGTCCTTAGTCCCGAAGTCGTAGACAATGCCAATATGCGATTTGTTTGCAAAAATAGGCACAGATGGAAGATCTGTCTCGGTAATTACTTTTGTTTTGGGGTCTAACTTCAATACAGCCCAGCTCACCCAGTCTCTGCAATAGACCTCACCTGTAAAATGGTCAACTGAATAAGCCTGACTAGAAAAAGGTGTAAACTGAGCCTGTTGAGCTGAGATAAGAGATGTAATAAAGAGAATTGCCAGTACAGCGTTTAATCTAACCATGATGAATTCCTCCTAATGGTTTATCCTAGTATGACTTCCTTAAGTTATACTTGAATTAGGCAGTTATATACAATCTAAATCTTCGAATCAAAAATCAGAGCAATAGTTGTCCGTTCCTCACTTGAGGAACATTAATTCTTATTCCGCGCTTAAAATAGGATGTTTATTCTATTCAGTCAATCAGTACTTTTACTGATTTTTAAATTAATAATTAGGTATTTCTACCAATTGACTTTCTCAGAAATATTTTAAAGAGAGCCGGTTCAGACATACACATCATTCCACATACACACAAAAACTTTTAACTATATATATGGGGACGAAGAGCGTTTTCGGAAAATTTTTTCAAAAAAAATAAAATATTTTTATGGAAGCAGGATTTTATTTTATAAAAATTAATTTTCAGCTAATAATTGCTTCAAAAATGGGTATTTCCAACTTAAAATACCGGTATTCTTGAGTAAAGTTACTCGTCTTTGCTGAAATTTAGTTTAAGCTCTGATCCTTCTAACTTTCTTAAATCTATTTTTTTGATACAAATTTATTTACTGCCCGTTACGGCGAAAACGCTTTCAATAGAAAGGGTTTATTGGAATGAAATTAAAGATATAATATCCGGAGATTTGCACAACTGATACTTAATATT
>JBLMZM010000311.1:0-2885 GCA_050258815.1 Ignavibacteriales bacterium | reverse complement strand
GTTGATTTGCTGAGGGCAAAGTTCCTTGCAGCTGAAAAATCATTTACCCAGATAAAATTATAAACCTTAGCACCGGCCTGTTCAGCAATTTGAACCGTCCTGTCAGTTGAACCTGTATCTACAATAATTATCTCGTCGGCTATTGCCTTGACAGAATCGAGACATTCCTGAAGATACCGCTCCTCATTTTTAACTATCATGCTAAGTGTTAGTTGGGGCAACTGCCTGCTCTCCTATTTTTTCCCGGGCCTAAGTACTGTAAAAAATTTACCGCCATAATTAATTCAACGAATTGTGGTCGTCAGCAAAGCCTAAACCCCTGTTGACCTTGGCTAAACCTTCTTTTGCAAACATGTTTGTTTTATTGTGCCTGACAGCCCATTCAAACATTGTTTTCGATTCAGCCTCAAGATTCTGCAGATAGAATACCTCACCAAGTCCCGCACATGCCTGCGAGGAATTGGGATTCAGATGAAGTGAATTCTCAAAAGATATCCTTGCATTTTCAACCTCCTGAAGTGCCAGATAGCTGAAGCCTTTGAAGTTTTCCAGGCTCGATATCTTCTGTGTAGTATCCTTGCTGGCTGCCTGATGGTTAAAATAAAGCTCAGCTTCAGAAAGCTTCTGGAGCACATCCCGGTATCTTTTTTCAGCAAACAGCTTGTATGCATCCCCTACCAGATGATAAAAATTGTCTTTCTTGGAAATCGATGTCTCAAGGTTCAGTGTGTTGTGATCTTCCGGCAGGGAAAGATTTCTGTTGACCTTGGCCAGACCTAATGCTGCAAATTTGTTGTCAGCATTATAATCGAGTGCCCACTCGTACATTGCCTTTGCCTCGTAGTCGTACTCGCATAAGAAGAATACCTCGCCTAAACCGGCACATGCCTGTGAGGAAGCGGGATTGATACTGAGGGACTTCTCAAAGCATTTCTGAGCGTCTTCCAGTGCATTCATACCAAGGAAATTAAAACCCTTAAAGTTCAGCAGACTTGCTGCACTTTCAGAATCTCCGGGACTCAGTAAGTTCTCTGCACTGTTCAGTTTTTCAACAGCACGGACAAACTCCTTCTGCTCAAATAATTCATATGCCTGCCCGAACAATGTCTCCAACTGGTTCATATGTTGACCTTTTAAGTTTAAGTGATAATTGTTAAGGAATTTATAACAATAGCTGTGCCATCATTTTAGTGGCTTTTAGAGGTTTATTCCGGGTTTATAGGCCTGAATTGTGCTACAGGAGAAACTTAGGTGGCTAATATTGCGCAAGTGTGAATATTTGAAATTTAAATAATAGATTTTCTGTTGTTACCTTAATATTTCCGTTTATGTTATGAGTTTTAACAGTTTTTCAGCCGTCGCACTCCACGTATGCTGCTTCATGTATTCCCCGGCACAGTATCCGGTTTCCCTGATCTTTTTCCTGTTGAAATATGCCCGCTCAACTTCTGTGATAATTTCATCCAGATCAGGCTCACTCCAGTCTGCTATCAGCGTTTTATCACTGTTATATATGCGGAATTCATGCATGGTTTTCAAAGGAATAGAATTTTCATCGGTCAGGATATCCATGTGCCCCGTATTAAAAGAAGCTATGACCGGTTTTCCGCAGGCCATATATTCCATCATAACGAGATTAGTACCTCCTTCACACCTGTTAGGAAATAGCCCGATGTCGGATTTCAGGTAAATATCCCTCATTTCCCTGTTCGGCACAATTGGCAGGGTGATTATTCTATCCTTATCCAAACCATTTTTGTGCAGCAGACCTGCAATAAACTCTTCCCATTCCTTTGAACTATATTCGAAGTCGATATACTTAGAAAGCTGCATGGATTCCATAGTAGAAGGCCATTTATTGTACCATGCATTTATTAAAACAATATCGGAATACTTCTGCTGCAATATTTTCACGGCCTTCAGAACAAGGTCCTGGCCTTTCCGTAATTCAAACTTGCCGCCTGAAAAGATGACGAACAGGTCATCCGTGTTTGCTATACCGGCAGGATAAAAATACTTTGGGTCTATTCCCTGAATCAGATAGTCCGCATTTGTTATCCCTTTTTCGATCATCTTGTCCTTGTTCCAGGAAGAACCACCTATTACAAGGTCATATTTTTCCGCATTCCGGACTGATCTTTGGTTTAGTTCATATTCAAAAAATGTATAGCCGAAATTTCTTGTGCCCCTTACAGGATAAAGAGAATCGAATTCCGGGTTGTTCAATGCGTGAATTACTGTCCCCGGAATCTCTGTTGAAATTTTAAGTTCTTCCCGTACAGCAATATCCAGCGTGTGAACCTTCTTTGAAAGCTCTTCTTTTATATACTTGCTGCATATTCCCCAGCCGAAATTCTCACCGCTGCTTAATGCAAGGTAAATGGTTTCCTGAAGCTGTGGAAGCCTGTCCGGTTTCGCATTTTCTGTTTCTGAAATCAGTTCACACTTTACCTTGTCAAGAATGGACTTCCAATCGCCCGGAGCCTCCTGCCTGTACAATTTTACAGAAGGATACCACGGGGAATCTCTTCTTTCAAGCATCCATCTCCAGTCGGGAAGAAATGGCAGCAGTATCCAGGTCCTTTTACCCAATGCCCCGGCAAGATGAGCAACAGAAGTGTCAACACTTATTAGAAGATCCATACAACTTAATATAGCAGCCGTACCCGCCAGGCCATCTTCGTTGATCACTTCAAGATCAATAATCTTTTTGCCATACTTTTCCACCTGACCGGATGCCGGTCCCACCTGAATGCTGTAAAACTGAATGTTCTCCAGTTCAAAAAGATCCTCAAAATGTTTCAAGCGGCAGGATCTTCTTGAGTCATTTGTATGTTGCGGGTTCCCGCTCCACACAATACCTACTTTGAGCTTTCCTTTTATCC
>JBLMZM010000310.1:0-5807 GCA_050258815.1 Ignavibacteriales bacterium | reverse complement strand
TCTCGAATCTCTCTTTTTGATCGTCTCTAGGTATTCATTCAGCCTTCCGGCAATATCTTTTTTAAGTAAATCCCTGTTCCCATGTTCTTGCATTGTGAAGTCATTTATGAGATCATTATCCGTGGTAATTGTCTTAGGATTTCCCTTACCGGTAAGCAGCCAGTCAATATCACAGCCCAATTCCATTAAACGGGCGATAAGTTCGCCGCCCGGAACAGACTTACCGGAAATATAAGAGCCGCTTAAATTTGGCCCGGATATTTCAAGTGCCTGTGCTAATTTTGTCACTCCGCCATAATTTATGGCAAATAACTTTAATCTTTTCCCGACTTCTATTTTGTCAATTATCACAGATTTTTATGCCTCCCTTGTAGAATAATAATATCATGACTTTTCATCTATTATAACTTTTGATAAATAAGAAATTAATCTTTTCTGAAATTGATGAAGTATATAAATCAATAGAAAGTTCAAAACGGTAGGAATGGGGTATAATATGAAAGCTGAAAATATGATGTGCGGACTGAACTAAAGACTCCATGATACGCCTTTTATATTTCGGGATGGTAGTTTGCAAGCCAAGTAAATTTCAAAAGCTTAAACGGAACACTTTTATCTAACTATAAGCAGAAACTGATATCATTATGTCATGTCGAGCTGCAAATTATTCATATGTAAAATTAAATGCAATACTTTGCAAATATTTAGGAGACTTCAAAGGTCATGACCTGAAAAAGACAAATTATTTGGATATTTTTTGGATATTTTTAGACATGATATAGAGGAAAATAGAGGGTTTTTGGCAAAAAAACCCTCAAAATAGCCCCAAAAAAGCCCATTCCCATAAATGGCATTCAAGAGGTCAGGAGTTCGATCCTCCTTAGCTCCACAAAAAACCCGATTTTGAAGCAAAATCGGGTTTTTTTCGTTTTAAACTTTAATGAAGAACTGTATGTGCCACTTTGTGCCGATTTAACAGGCCTTTATGTTATCAGGTACATTCAATTGGATCTTATATAGTTGTAATATCGAGTTTCTCTAATTTCTTGAATGCCAGCATTATAAACACGATTGAAAAGAATAGGGCAATTAGAATGTGACTCAGTTCCGGAGTACTGCTTGTAAAGCTCGCTATACTGCCGAAAATGTTCACATGACTTAATAACGTGCTTGAACTGATAACTTTCTGAACATCTTCCCTCAACATTAAATATGCAATGAACCCTACTGTGAAATTGGCAAAGCCCGGCCTCATGAAAAATACCGATAATGAAAAATTCATTGAACTGAATAATAAATTTAACGCTAAGACTAATGCTAAAAAGTAAATGCTAAGACCGCTGACTGAGCCTTTTATAAAGAATGAAAACATAACTGCAAAAGCCATCTGCGGCAAGAGCATGGTAAACCACCTGTTCATAACAACCATAGAATAGCCTGTCTTCCTTAAAACATTGGTTACAATCATTCCCGATTCAATGTCCACTGCCAGAAGATTGTACTGATTAAAAGAAAAAAGCAGCGGGAAAAATACGGCAACATATATCTTTGAGATCACCGTGTTGTTTGCTCCCATTCCTTCGGTTAAACTTAAAACAAAAGCAAAACCAAGCAGTCCGAATATCAGGTATAAGCTCTGGGTTTTTAATCCCAGCATTTTATAGTGGAATTCTGAAAGCACGCGCCCTAATTTATGAGCAATAAACGGGAAAATTCCGCCCGAAATCTTTTCATTGTACTCATATTCGGTAAGCCTGCGGCTTATAAAAAAGCCTCCCGTAAGTGTGAGAAGCGTAATAACAACATTTGTAAGAAGGGGAATTAGAGATAGGGGAGTGCTCCCGTCACCTGTTTTATAAAGCCCTGAGATTACACTGATAGCCGTAATAATAAAATACACTGCTGTCCAAAGAATGAGTGTCATCAGGTCATTTTTTATCCATACAATTAAAATGACCGACAGAACAATAGGCCAGAAGCCGGCTCTTAAAGCCGTTGAAACTAACGCCATAAGATAATCTGAAAAATGGAATGCCGAAGAGCTGTTAACTATATTCTGCACAAAAGCTGTCATATAGAGCGGTAACACGTTAAAAACCAGAAAGTAAATAAAGTATGTGGCAATAAGCCCCCAGAAATACTTATAATTACCAAGCCTTATAACCTCTACGTCCCGCACCCTGCTGTTTAGGCTCTCCCTGAAATGAGTGATAATAAAATAGATGCAGTTAATCAGCACCAGGAAAAGAACAATTGTATCATAAGATTTAAGTATTTCCTTGCCGGATACAACCCCCTGGCTTTTAATTGCCATATCCGTCACCATCCAGCATATGACGCCATAGAGAAATAGCAGGCTTAAGTATGTGGAATTCAGCAACTGCTTAAGGGAATTTGAAATGAAGGCAGGCATACTCTTATCCCCGCGTGATTATTTTATAAACATCTTCAAAATGTGCCTCTGTCTCTTCACCTGAATTGTCATCCTTCCCGGAGCTGTAGATTATCCTGGTTTTTCCATCTATTGCCATTTTCCGGAGGATTCTTCGCGGCTCTATACTTAGAGTTTCATTCTGTCCGTATAACATCTGCTTCACAGAATATCTGCCGTCACTCAATAACTCTGCAGGTGTACCCTGAAATGCAATTTCTCCATTTTTAAAGATCAGCATCCGGTCACTCAAATATCCCATTTCTTCAATAATATGCCCGACATAAAGTATTACTTTATCATGCCTGAACCTGTCCAGAAAATTGTGGAATCTCTCACGCTCTTCGGCATCAAGGTTGTTTGTGGGCTCATCGAGGAAAACAATCTCAGGATCATGGATCAGTGCCTGTGCAATTCCCACTCTTTGCTTTACACCGCCTGACAAGTATCCGCAGGGGGTCATAAGATAAGCTTTAAGATTAAGTTCATCTGTGAAGTAATCAATCCTTTCGTTTCTAAGATTTTTATCCTTTATGCTGCTTAAGACCAGCATGTAATCGAGCAGATCATAGACAGTCATTCTGCTATAGAGCCCGATCGACTGAGGCAGGTATCCAAGCTTTGACCTCCAGAATGAACTCTTTGTATTTATCTCATCATTGTTATAGAGTATCTTCCCGCTTTCAGCCTTAAGGAGTCCCGTCAGTATCTTGAGCATGGTAGTTTTGCCGCAGCCGTTCGAGCCTGCAATGCCTGTTATACCGCAGCTGAAGCCGGCCGATACGTTGTCCAGGACTTTCTTTTCACCGAAGGACTTCGAGATATTATTAAGTTCAAGCATGCTTTATCCGTGTAATAATTAAAATGTCGAGACAAAGTTCTTCGGGACCTGTACGCCGGAGAGTTCGAGAACTTTAAGTTTTTCTTTATTGATCTTAAAGATCAGGTTCAGAGTCCCGGTTCCATAAAGGTCGGCCAGCTGGACTTCAGTCTGGCTAAACTGTTTGCCTTCTTTAAAAGACTTAAATACAAGTTTCTTCCCGGTTTTTCCATCCAGAACGAATAAATTACTGTCGTAATCATTTACCCCGAACACTTCGGGATACCCGTCACCATTTATATCGAGATATGTAAGAGGCTTCTGAATTTCATTATCTGTTGAAGTTTCCCAGAGTGGGCGGCAGTCCTTTTCATTCAGGCAGTAAACGCTGTGGTCAACTGAGCCTGCATAAATCAGCAGGTTATTCGTGGCCTTATCTTCATAGTAATGGCAGTTCACAAATAATCTGGAGTTATTCTGGCTTAAGTCATCAAACCTCTCGAATTGAATATCGTCTTTTACCAGTTTGCCTGAAGAGGGGTCAAATGAAAAGTAATCCCCGGCCATGGTAAATACCCCAATATAATCTCTGTTGTTTTTCCTGAATGGATTTATGCAGGTAATTGCATCAGGCACGGAGGAGAGTTTAATTCCGAGCAGCTTTACCGGTTTGTCGGGCAGTTTAACGCTCCAGGCAATCATATTTTTCTTTGTGTCGAATTTCGAGATTTCATTGCCTTCAGATGTGTAATAAATGTCCGAATTGTAAAAAGCGATCCGTCCAAGATTTTTTTCTTTGTTTTCCTTTTTTATATTCAGAATCTCTTTGTTCGTGGTGATGTCGAATATGTAAATAAATTCCGGTGTAATGGCTGCTATAACTTCTTTCCCGCCAAGCTTACCATCTGAAATTTCATAAATATTCTTTCTGTCCCTGTTAACCTCATCCGGTTTATAATCTGAGAGGTTCAGGCATTTCAGTTTGCTGTCGGAAAAATAGAGTTTCCCGTTTCTGATGAATGAATCTTCGACATTGAGGTCAGGCGTTACAGGCAGTTTAAACAGACGGTTAAAAGAGTTGTCGTAGAGCGCAAGGTAAAGGTTTTTATCTATTGCCTCGCGTGTAACTATGTAAATTTTATCATCATCCGAATTCTTCAGAACATTGAATTCGGCCAGATGCCCGGGACCACTGGCAACATATTCCGTCCTGAATTTAAGGTTCTGTGAAAACAGAGTGCCTGCCAAGAAAAACAAGAGAAAAGCATATCTTAACATTTTGCAAAAGCTCCCGTACAGTGATAGAAATAATTTATTAGACTAATAATATTCGGGCTTTTTGAAATGCAGAACAGATTACAATCAGGAACTTAAGATGAACGGATGACTTTGATGGAGTCAAATTAACCGTTACAAAATAATAAAAAATAAAGCAAAACAAAATTGCTGGCAGGCTTGTAACCTGAGGAGTTAAAAACGCGTGTATTACAATATTTCGCTAAAATAAATTGACGCTCCCGGTACCCCTGTCTCTTTCCAGGCTTTTGCCCGGATTAACAGGCTTTCTTTTAGAAGCCTCTTTTTCCTTAAGCCTTCTTAGTACCGTTTCCTCTTCTATCGCTTTTTGATACGACTCATCGTAGTTCATCCCCTTGGACATCAGTTCTCTTTGAAGCAGCTCCCGGGCAATTGAAAACTCAGTCTCTTCACACGAAATCTGCCCATCAATCCAGATCTCATCTTTTGGAATAAAATTGTATACATACCCATTTCCGCTCAGGCCAAAATCAGGGTAAATTTCCTTGCGTATAAGAGAGCCGTCGACAACCCAGATAATAACCCCTTTGCGGCTGTCAAAGCGGTGCAGGTATACCTTCTGAAGTTTTATGGAGTCTTCAAGCTCCTTAATTTGTTTTATTCCATCGCAGTCAGTAGGGGATACCTTTGGAAGCTTTAGTTCGTGCTCTCTGGCTATATTCTGATCATTAAGACGCATTATGAGTTCAACCTTAAGTGAACTATCATGGGCCGCAGAGTACGTATAACCGAACTTTCCCATAAGCCCTCGCTCATTTAATTCGTGAGCAAGCGTGTAAAGATATTCTTCAGCGGAAATCGAATTGTCTATCCATATTTCTCCCCGGGGAATGAAAAGATATCGTTCATCATTGCCGCCATAGAGAAATTCATGATAAATTTCCTGCCTTACATAGGGGCCATCTACAATGCAGATATCCAGTCCGCCTGCACTTCCATTGACCAGCCTGTAAATTCCTTTAAGAGTTTTTTCTGGGGCAATAGCATGGCAATGAGCTGAAGCGGAAGTTGCTAAGGCTATAAAATAGAAAAATATCAGGCAGGCAGCGGCATTGGTTTTAAGTCTGACCATAATATCTGCTTTTAATTATTGTTGGACAGTTCCCCGGGGTGCTGACTCCGCCGGGCCTAAAATAATATTATAAATTAATCAATATTTGACAAGAGGTTCTTACCATTATTATTCCCGCCTTCTCTGGCCGTTGCAGTTACCAAAATTGTGCTCTTTCCATTTAATCC
>JBLMZM010000309.1:0-9955 GCA_050258815.1 Ignavibacteriales bacterium | reverse complement strand
AAGTGTAAAAGATCTGCAGGGATATAAAATACAGGCAATTGATGGAGAAATAGGTGAAGTGCACGAATTTCTGTTCGACGACCAGTCTTGGAGCATCCGCTACCTGGTAGTAAATACTGGCAGATGGCTTCAAACACGACTCGTGCTCATCTCTCCCCAATCACTGGGAAAACCGGACTGGAGAAATAATCTCTTTCCCGTAAATCTAACAAAAGATAAGATTGAACACAGCCCCTCTATTGACGCCCACAAGCCCGTATCCAGACAACAGGAGCAGGATCTTAGTAATTATTACGGCTGGCCGGTCTACTGGAGCGGAATTGGAGCCGGATTCCCGGGAGCCGTGCCCCCGGTGGTCAGCCCCGGAGCTCTGGAGGGCGAATACGCCTGGCGTCCATCTGAAACCAGACATGGAGATCCTCACCTCAGAAGTACGCGCGAAGTCATAGACTATAAGATTCAGGCTGACGACGACAGGATAGGAAATGTTGAGGATTTCATCCTGGAGGATGACATATGGAGCATACGTTATATGGTGGTCGACACTGGGAAATGGCTGCTGCCAGGTAAAAAAGTGCTCATTGCCCTGCCCTGGATCAGGGATATTGACTGGAATGAATCAAGCGTTTATGTGGACCTCACATCGGCCGAGGTGGAACAAAGCCCTGAATATGACCCGGATAAAATTATAAACAGGGAATTCGAAACCGAGCTTTTTAATTACTATAAAAAACCCAAATACTGGACCTGAGCAACGTTTTGGCCGTTAAGCCCTGTTTTGGCTTGCCAATCTAAAGAATGCTGTGATGAAGAAGCCGGGTAAAGCTTTTGCTTAGTTCAATCAAAGGTTACCCTCTTCTTCATTTCAGCTGACCTTAAAGCACCAAGTATTACCTGAAGGTCTTTGTATGCTTCGGCAAATGTACTGATTACATTTTTCCCTTCAACAATAGCATCATAAAATTCAGAGAATTCGGCAATATAGCCGCCGTCATCATCAGCATTCTCTTCAATATTATCACCATTGTTACTCTTTATAATTATCCTGTTATCCAGCACTACTATGCTGCCTTTTTCCCCAAATATTAAAAACCTGTTTTCCCAGAATCCATCAACAGAATAAAATAAGTTAAAAGTTACGTTTACACCACGGGTGGTTTCAAACTGTAATCCCATGGTATCCGGGTATCCAATGCCGGGATTGATGCTTTTTGTAAAGGCATTCAGTTCGGTTACTTCCCCGAACAAATCTCTCAATGCTGCAATGTTATGCACACCCCCGTCAGTCATAAATCCCCCGGGATATACGTGATGGCGCCTCCACCTGGTCTGGGCATATTTACTATCATCACTTACATAATGATATATATCCCATGCGGCAGCATATACATTACCGATTCTCCCGCTTTCTATAATCTGCCTGAGACGCTTGAACACCTTACGGTATCTGAAATTCTCGGCAACCATCATTACACTTTCGTACTTTTCCGGAAACTGCAGCATCCTCTTTGCCTCAGCAAGGTTCGCTGCAATCGGCTTTTCAACTATTACGTGCTTGCCGGCTTCAAGCGAGTCCTTGGTAACCTGGTAGTTCAGATGAATCGGGAGTGCAATGTCTACGGCTTCAACATCCTCATTCCTCAAAAGCTTTTTATACTCCAGTTCATATGGAACCCCTCCAAGCAGGTCAGAGAGTTCCCTTGCCTTGGGTTCAGTATGGTTGCATAAGGCTGTAATCTCAAACCTGTCGTTTAATTTTTGCAGGGCAGGCAGATGCAGTTCCCAGGCTGCAATGCCGCATCCTATAATTCCGAGTTTGATTTTTTTCATATTATGCTTCTATTTAGATAAATTAAAATATCCACTGCTTAAAGTGCTTATCCTGCAGAGACTCCGGCCCGCGGTAATGTATTGCATTCCTGTCGCTGTTGGGATCAAACCGCCAGATGGGCCCGGCCTGCATCTTTGATTCAGAGGTAAATGTCTGGTCTCAGAAACCTTTCCTGCTCAATAAAATAATGTAATTACCAGCCACACCTGCTGAAAGGTAAAATTACGGATACTTTATTCGGTTATTTCGGATAAAGACATAACTAATAAACTACCCTGACTGAACAATATAAAATTTAATCCGTCTAAATTCTTTAGTAATATCATCATCCTTCCAAATTGAGGCAGAGCATTATGCTAAGAAAATTATCTTCTGCAGCGTTTATTCTGTTTGCCTGTGCGGGAATTTTGTCTGCCCGGCCGGCTTCATCCTATTATTCCGCCCGCTTTCATTCTTATAATTCCAGAATTAAGGTGTCAATCATTACTGACGAGGCTGAGGCAGTTCTTAAAATTGCAGGCCTTAAGGCCAAGGGACAGGTGCCACAGGAGGCTGACTGGCAGCGGCTTTTCTCTTCAGAAGGCTATGTAAGACTCAAGAAACGCGAACTCTTTATGAAACGTTCTTTTGAGGATTCCACTTTCCGCACCTTTGTACTGTCGCCTGATCTTGCAAGACGCCTGCCGGAACTTACACGGGCTCTAAAGAACTGGGAAATGATTGATGTAAAGAATGCAGCTCAGCTGGCATTCAATTACCTTCCCTCTGATGCAGTCATTAGAGCAAAGATCTACCCCGTTATCAAGCCGCGCGAAAATTCCTTTGTTTTTGAGACTAACACCGACCCCGCAATATTTATGTATATTAATCCTGCCCTGAGTTCAGAACAGCTGAATAACACGCTGACACATGAGCTGCACCATATTGGTACCGGCAGCATAAGGTGCAGCCATGAGAGCGACAGCACAAGCTCCCCTGGACTTAAGGCTGCACTGGACTGGATGAGCGGTTTTTCAGAGGGGAGGGCCATGCTGGCAGCCGCTACGAGCCCCGAAATCCATCCCCACGCAACCAGCGATTCATCCAAACGTGCGGTGTGGGAAAGGGATCTTGCCAGGGCAGAAAAGGATATTTACAGGATGGAACAATTCTTCAATAAACTCCTGGATGACAGCCTGAGTAAAAACGACCAGTATAACGAGGGCATGAGCTTTGTCTTTACAGATGATTCTCCACAGGGTGCATTCTATACAGTAGGATGGCTCATGGCTTCAACTATTGAAAAGTCATACGGCAGGCAAAGACTCATTTCCTCACTTTGTGATCCTTATATGTTTATCAGCGACTACAACAAAGCCGCAATGGAATTAAACAGAACATCCGGCAAAAAATTACCCTTGTGGTCCAGCGAACTCATCCAAAGAATCTGTCCAGAAAAGAATAAAAAATAAATCTTCATAATGCGGTTGGACTGCTGTTATATTTTTTTTATGTTAGCGGCTGAAATTTATGGCATTTCAGCCTCAGTTTTTTTAATATATACGTAACTATTGCGCAGCCGCCACATTGGAGGGAAAAATGGAAGAAATATTATCTGGTAATGATACCGGGCAGGATAGTATATTCGAAAAGGATTTCTATAAGGATGCTACATTCACAGGCATTGAACTTACTGACGTAACCGTAAGGGATAAGGAATTTTACAGGTGCAGATTTGAAAAATGTAATCTGAGCCGGGTATATTTTATGGACTGCAGATTCGAGGACTGTGCATTTGACAATTGCGACCTGAGCCTCATGAAACCAAACAGATCAGAATTTATTGATGTAAAGTTTTCTGATTCCAAATTGATTGGCATCAACTGGACTGAAGCAAAGAGCCCTTTGAGATTTTCATTTAACAGGTGCAAGTTAAATGATTCGGTTTTCTTTGGCCTGGAACTGAGGTCAACCGTTATTGAGAACTGCACCGCAAACAGAGCCGACTTTGAAGCCGCGGATTTAAGCAAATCCAAATGCTGCAATACTGATTTTCAGGAAAGCCGCTTCAAGGATACAAACCTTTCATCTGCTGATTTTTCGGGCGCCCGGAACTATAATATAGACCCGAATTTCAACAGGATCAAAAAGGCTGTTTTCAGCATCCCCGAAGTGCTTACACTGCTGCAGAGTTTTGATATCATAATAAGATAAATACAATGCGGCAATTTATTTAATAAATTGCCGTTCTCACTGCTACCTGAAATTCCTGAATATTTAATGCACAACCGGTTTAATTTTTTTTCTGTCTTTAAATCTGTAATTAAACCTCCCGGCTTCACGCACGTGTTCTTCCTGGATGCGGGACAGACGTGCTGCCAGCACCGATGAGCGTCCGAAATATCCGACCAGCTGCTTTGGATTATTCCTGTCTACTACCGGGAGCCTTCCGATATTGCTTCCTATCATCCTCATTGCTGCACTGTGCACTGATTCATCGGGATATGCAACAATTAGCTGCGTACTCATAAAATCTTCCACTTTCTTGTCCATCTCCGGATCATCCCTTATTGCTTTCAATATATCCCCTCTTGTGATTATACCCGCCAGTTCCCCGCTTTCATTTTCTACAGGAAATGCAGTATAATGGGAATATACCAGATCGCCCTGCGCCATCTTATCTGCAAGTTCACCTATATTCATCGTGCAAAGTGTTGTTATTGGATTCTTTGCCATCACTTCAGAAACCGTAACCTGCCTTAAGATATCAACCTCATAGTCATGATGTATGCTGAGGCCGCGCCTTGCCAGTTTTTCCGTCATAATGGAGTTCTTCATGAATACCAGTCCTATTCCATCAGCAATTACACAGCCTAGCATTAATGGTAAGATGGAATTGTAATCCCTCGTTATCTCAAAGGCGAAGATAATAAAGGTAAATGTGGCCCTGGAAGCAGCCGCAAAAACAGCAGCCATACCGACAAGGGCAAATGCACTGACAGACAGATGCGCCGATGGGATCAGTGTATTAACCACAATTGCAAATACCGCTCCAAGCGCAGAACCGGCCATAAACATGGGAGCTAATAAACCGCCTGAGGTCCCGGACCCAAGCGAAATCAGCAAGGCCAGGCTTTTTAATATCATCACTCCAATCAGAATTGATAATGACAGCCTGCTGTTTAATATATCCGATATTGTATCGTAACCCACTCCAAGTACCCGCGGAAAGAACAGGCCGATGAGTCCAAGACCCAGCCCTCCAATTGCCGGCCACCACATAGGATCAATTGGTAAACGCTCGAACTGATCCTCAACCCAGTAAAGTGCTTTGCTGAAGCCAACAGCAGCAAAGCCGCATATTATTCCTATTGCAACATAGTATAAAAGGTTTGAGGTAATATTGAAATTAACGGCATTTACCGTAAACATGGGCCCTGGTCCCATTAGCCAGATGTGAACTGCGGTAGCTAGCGTGCTGGCAATAACAAGCGGAATGAATGAGCGCGATTTGAATTCAAAGAGCAGTAGTTCGATGGCCAGTATCACTGCAGCAATCGGGGTACTGAAGGTTGCTGCCATACCTGCAGCAGCTCCGCAGGCCAGGAGTACCTTGCGTTCAGCCGCAGTTACCCGTATTACCTGCCCGATCAGGGATCCCAAAGCACCACCGGTTTGAATTATAGGACCCTCTGCCCCAAATGGCCCCCCGGTTCCAATTGCAATTGCGGCAGATATAGGCTTCAATACCGCCACCCTGAATCCAATCTTGCTTTTATTTACCAGCACGGCTTCCATTGCCTCGGGAATTCCATGCCCCCGGATTTTACTTGTACCAAACTTTGCCATTAGGCCTACAATCAGGCCTCCTAAGGCCGGCACCAGCAGTATCCAGATGCCCAGGGAGTGAAACTGAAGACTGGATAGTTTAACTGAAAATGTCTGGTAAAAAACTAAATTACTGATTATGCCAATCAGCATATAAAGACCAAATGCGGTAAATCCGGCTATTACTCCGATGAGGGCAGAGAGAATTGAAATGTGCAGGATTCGGAAATCTCCGAGCGGATCAGGATCATACAACAGACTATCGTCCTTCTTGAAAATATTAACCATTTTCCTCCTTCCATTGCAGAGAATTATTAATACCACAATTTAAGGATATTATGTCCGATTATCAACACATAGTATTCTCCTCCTGCCGGTATTCGTACTAATGGCGACAATTTAGAACAGAGTATATGTAAGCCCAAGTAAAAGGGCCTCCTTCAGCTGCGTCCTTGGCGACTGGCTCTTTTCATACACAGTCAGAATATTCAGTTTAACACTTACATATTTATTTACCTGGGCGGCTATCGTATTATCCCAGCGCACGTCCCATATGTCCATGTTCTTAAAACGCGTAAATAATCGCAGCTTCCCTGTATAAAGCAGGTTCTCCCCCAGATCTGCGGCAAGATCTGTAACAGATTCAATACCAGTTTCAAACTTAAAAGCTTCCAGTTTATCTCTTGTCCCCGGGTCATCGCTATATTGCCTGTAGCTGTTTGTAAATACCTCCTGGAAAGCGACACCGAGTCTTGTTGTCACATACCTGTTTCTTGTATAGGCGAAACCAATGCTCTGCGTTACATAACCCGGGTCAAAGAAATCGGCAATCTTTACGTAAGGCGTGTCTTTGTAGTTATATCCGGTACTGATTGCACTCCTGATTGTGTTGCTAACGTAAGGCTCAACTGCCCAGCCAACCAGATACGAAAGCACATTCTCCAGATAAAATTCATTGTCACTCGTCCTGTAATCCGAACTGCCTAGTTTTGTGCGCCCGTATGATAACTTCACGCTGTTCAGGAACGAGTAGCTCCGGGAATAATAATTAAAACCCATATCCCCCATAAGAATCCACGTAATGGAATTTTCTCCGCCCTGGGACCAGTCGCTGAAAGCCACCTGGCTGGCATTTAACCCTGCCACCCCCTTGTTTGCCCATTTGTAAAGCAGACTGTCTCTGCTGCCCTGGGCAATAATGTTACTTGCTGCAGTTAGCAGAATAATAATGACTAAATACCTCATTTACCCCTCCCGGTTTTATTTGGAATGTTCAGATTAACTAATAATCAGATTAACCAATAATGGGTAATCTTCCTGAATGTGCGTTCATGCCGGGGGAACACTGCTGTGGTCCTTAAGATATATTAATCATTTTTTTTATTAACTTCCTGCAAATAGCCCTCCACACGGCCATATTTTCTTTCTTTTTGTATCCCCTGATCCTCACCATACGGGTGACCGCCAAACCCATGTCGCATCATGGCTATAGCCCTGGCCCAGTTTTTCTGCTGATCCCTTGATGCAAAAAGCTGCATGACCGACTCGGTAATTACGGGTATCGAAATCTCCATATGAAGAGCATCATCAACGAGCCAGTTTACCTCTCCCGTATCTTCTATATATGGCGGAACCGACTCCATGCCATGAAGGTTTTTATATTCCTGCTCCATCAGCTCAACCAGCCAGGACCTTATTACCGATCCATGGTTCCATGTATGAAGTATCTCTGAAATATTCAGCTTGTACCTGAAACGCTCCAGCATATCCATGCCTTCGCCTATTGCCTGCAGCATTCCGAATTCGATCCCGTTATGCACCAGCTTTACATAGTGACCCGTTCCTGAGGGTCCGGCATGCACAAAGCCGCCGGGCACTGCCAGATCCTTTAATATGGGAGTAATTATGCCCACGGGTTCATTATCTCCTCCCACCATAAAACAGGCTCCATTCCTGGCACCGTCAACACCACCGCTGGTACCGCAATCAATAAAATATACTCCTTTTGTCTTCATCCTCTCTGCACGGCGGATGGAGTCTCCCCAATAAGAATTGCCTCCATCGACAATTATATCCCCTTTCGACATTACCTTTGCCAGATCATCTATTACCTCATCAACTACTTTCCCTGCTGGTATATAAAGAAAGACTATACGCGGCTTTTCCAGCATTTCCACCAGATGTTTTGTATTATCAGCCTTTTTTATTGAAGTTTCCTTCAATGCAGCTGCCAGTTCATGTTTGTCCATCCCGGCAACACCATACCCCTTTTCCATGGCCTGCATGGCCAGATTTGCCCCCATTTTACCCAAGCCAATTATTCCAAACGTGCGTTTCTTTTCTGCCATTTTGATATCCTTTCTATTTGTTTATTCTTCTTACAATTGCTCTCGAAGGTGCACCGTCTGCTCCCATAAGTCTTATTGGCAGACAGATCAGCTCATAACGCCCTTCCCCAATACCCTTTAGATTCAATCCCTCAATAATCCAAATTCCTGAGCCAAGCAGCACCTTATGAACTTCTGCATCGCCCTCATAAGTACCAATGGAAAGAAAATCTATCCCGACCAGCTTTATTTTTCTCTCCGTCAGATATTTGGCCGCCTCAGGCATCAAAGCCACATATTCTTTTGTAAATCCCCTGTTAAACCACTCTTCTTCCGAATTTCTCGTCTTCAAAAGTATCCGTTCGTTTTCTTCAATTCTATGATCTTTAAGCTCCTGCACGCCTACATACTTATCACTTCGGATTTCAATTACCCTGGCACTTCCCATAACCGCCTCAAGGGGAACCTGGGAAATATCTTTTCCATCTTCAATAAAATGCCTTGGGGCATCCATATGCGTTGCGGTGTGCGCACTCATTGAAAGTCCTGTCACGTTGGCAGGATCGCCCTTTTGAATACTAAGAATTTTGTAAGCTGATACTTCGGGTTCTCCGGGCCAGTGCAGCATCCCGTTACTAAGCGGGACGCTGATATCTGTCCATCCGCTGTATAGTTCTTCAACCTTTACCATAACCAGTTATGCCTCCTGTAGATAATATCTGCCCTTTATTCAAGAAAGAATTCATTGGTAATTAATCAAGGCATTTAGATCCTCTATATGAACACCAGGCAGTTTTTAATACCCCCCGATGCCTGGTCATAATTCAACATGTGTAAAGCATTATACAGGTAAATCAGATAATTTTCTTTTGCCTTTATTTCCGGCTTTATCTATTTTAAGTAGTATTCATCATTTCATTAAATAACAGTTTTCAGCTATATGACCCGGAACAGAATTAAAATTATAATGTCTGCTGGTCTGGCGGCCATCTGTTTGCTACTATGCTGCATTCTGCTTGTATCCGGGTGCGCCTCACCCCTTAACAGGCACAAGGTTACTTTTCACGTCATTACCGGAACACTGCCCGATTCCTCAGAGATATATGTTACAGGCAACCACTTTCAGCTGGGAGTTTGGACTCCTAACAAAGCCAAACTCAACCCTCAGGAAGATGGAAGCTGGTTAAGATCATTTTCTTTCGAAGATGATTTTCATCTGGAATATAAAATAACCCGGGGCTCCTGGTTTTCTGAGGCGGTAGATAAAAACGGGATCATATATCAGAACTTCAAACTGGATGTAAAAAAAGATACTACTGTTACTATTTATATAAATAACTGGAGGGATAAAGGTAATAACAGAATCCTTCTGACTTCAGACAGCGCCCACAATGCCAGCCCAACAAGTATTAGCGTATGGAAATACCACCCGGGTGATAATCCGGATTGGGCTAAACCTGAATTCAACGACTCCAGCTGGGAAATCGCTGATCCGCACATGTTTCCGGGTAAGTTTCCCCAAAGCGGATGGAATGGAATTGGCTGGTTCAGGTCTGTACTGGTAGTTGATTCCGCTTTATGGAATAAACCCTTAGGTATGTACTTCTGGCAAATGGGAGCTTGTGAAATTTTCATAGATGGAAAACCGGCATATGTCTTCGGGAAGGTGGGTACCTCAAGGAGTGACGAAGTACCATATGACGACCGTAACCCGCAGATTCTTACGCTCAAACCCAGGTCTGAGCACTTAATTGCTGTAAGATACTCGAATCATTCTTATCAGTATTTTACACGGCTAAACATCGAAGCAGGATTTGTTATGGCGGTTGGTGACCTGCATGGCTGGATAATTGAACGCGTTGATAATTTGCGCAGCACCACCATCAACCAGATGATATTTACAGTAATACCGGTTGCCTTTGCTGTATTTCACCTGCTGCTGTTTATTTTCTATCCATCTTTTAAGGAGAATTTATATTACTCGTTATGC
>JBLMZM010000308.1:0-3109 GCA_050258815.1 Ignavibacteriales bacterium | reverse complement strand
CTGGAATTCAGGCTGTATTGAGTGTTTTTCGAAAGCCGATGTCATAAAAATGTCATTATTTTTATTTATCAGCACACAAGTAACAGCAGGCTTTAAATTTAATTGTTAGTGATTAGTTTATACTTGTGATTATACCATCATCCTTGATGCTGCTTAGTTCTATCAGATACTGGCAGCACCTTACTAAATCATAATCAAAGGATTTCCGGTGAACCATCCAATATTTTTCTTTGGAGTGACTCTCAAGCACAATGTCTTTCCTTTGACCGTAGCCCCTGCCGGCTTCATCACTAGGTTCCATTTTAAAATAATCTATACTGTCAAGCTTTGCATTAAATTCATCCCATTCTTTCCTGGATAGGACCTTTGTCCTGTTCAAAATCACCTTCAAGGGTGGTAATTCAGTTTCATCTATCTGGTACCCATAGTATATATCACCGTCCCTGGTTGTTTTTTTGTTATCATATGAACGGTAGAAAGAGATATGTTTACCCGGCTTATTAGGATCCAAAGCATGGTTCAGTACCTTTGTAGTAATTGTAATTCTTCCGTGATCATTTACCATAGAAATGACTAATGGCCTGTTATCCAGGTAAAGTAAACGAAAAATATCTTTTCCCAGATATCTGTTATACAGAACCGGCTCCTTTAGGTAGTAAAGCATTGAGGATATCCATTTACTAATAAAGGGATCCATTCCATTATTTATTTCTGAATCTTTGGACTTCATGTCCATAGGAAGATAAAAGACACTGGAATCTTTTGGGTTACCTGCTAAATCAGATATTTTTGAATCCTGAAAGTAAGCATCACTTTCTGAATTCCGTCCCGCCTTGCAGCCTCCAAGTAAAACCACCATTATAATTATAAGGCAATTCCGGGTGAAGGATTTATGGTATGCATTAGATCCGGTCATCAGTACCTCTCTTCATTTTTTACTTCACTTAAGCCGATCAGGTATTCGCAGCATTTCTGGAAAGAATCATGGGGAGACCACCTGAACACATAGTGATACCTGTCACTAAGGTGGGTTTCAAGCAGCCAGTCCGATCCGTCCAATCCAACCTCCCGCCTGTATGGGGTCATATGGAAGAAATCGATCTCATTTAACTTCCCAAGCATTGTTTCCCATTCTTTCGGAGAAAGTCTGGTTGTTTTGTTCAGATCAATATGTACATCAATTTTTTGCGGGGGCAAGGGAATCTCTTTAATGACTTCTTTTTTCCGGTGCTTTGATTTATTAACAGGCGGTAAAAATTTAATAGTAGATTTCAAAGGAAAGAGCTCTGGATACCTGTTTAGAATCTTTGTAGTTAAGGTAACAGCATCTCCTTGCCTTTCCATTTTAATCATCACAGGCCGGTGAAAAGATCTGGTCCAGAGGAGTCGGATAATATCCTTACCCAGATAATAGTTATCTAAAACCGGTTCCTTGAATGCTATAAATTGTTTTGTAACAGATGCAAAATCAAACTTTTTGATTTGATAATTCACTGAATCGTTTTGTGTAGATAACCTTTCACTGAAAAATGATTTTTCTACAGGCATTTTTTGGGGGAAGTAAGAAACGTTGGAATCAGCAGGATTACCTTTCTCATCGGATATGTTTCCGTCATTTTTATAAACTCTGGATTTCGCATCTTCTCCTCTGCAGCCTGAAAGAAAGAGAAGACCTAAAAGACAAAAAGTAAAGATTCTCATTTTATATATTGAATGTGAACAGTTGTATTTTCGGAACGTAAGAAGGATAGCTTTTAACTTTTCAATTTTACCAGGATTTCTTCTAATAACTGTTATTTAGCTCAGAAAGCCTTTCTTTGATAATAAGTTCAACCTGTTTTATAAATTCCAGCATTCTCATCCTGTATTCATCTATCTGGGTTTTGGTCAAAGTCACAAAATCGTGGTAATCGGCCGCCTGACGCCTGTCATAAGCAGTCCTTAAGATTTTACCAACTTCGGGATCGATCTTGCCTGAATTTATATACTCTTTGTTGAAGTAGCCGATCAACTGTTTATGCTTAGCGGTGGAAAAGTTGTCTAATGCAGCCAGTGCACTTACCATGTAAAAGCCAGCATAATAAATCCTGTTCATTGCTGTACTTAAAAACCCATTGGCAAGGTGGCTTTCTGATTCGTTTATTGCACCGTAGGAGGTTTCAACCCTGTAGTTTACGATATTTATGAGTTCCTCTTTCTCCATTTCAGATGGCAATTCCGTAGCTCTTTACTTCGACAATAAACGGCATGTACTTATATTTATTTTCAAATTCATCTTTGGAAAAGCATCTGTCGTCGAAGAGAATATCATGCTTAAGTCCGTAATAATACAGTACGTCAGAAATCTCGTCCTCCTTACGCCAGTCTATCTTTTCTAAAGTAACTATGATCAGATCAAAGTCTGTATCCTGCCTTTGTTCAGTGACTCTGGAACCATAACAGTATATTTTATAAATCAGATCGCCGAATTTTTCCTTCAGCAGTGCCTTTACGTTAAGGGCGTGCTGATAATCAGTTTCAATCAAGGTATTCATAAATCCTGCATTATTTTACTTTGAATATACAAAATTTATATATGAAGTAGTAGAGGATCCATGTGCTTGGGCACAATGCGAAAAAGCCCGAAGACATGATTATATCTGTTCCCGGGCTTTATTATTTCTTTAGCGGAAAGAGTGGGATTTTCCGCACACTCTCGATATTTTAGTTGAATCACTCAATTCCAGAACGATCTTCCTTCCTTCAGGAAGCTTAATTAAGTTTTCATACCTAATTACCTTTGGACCAGTGCTTGTAGCATTATCCAAAGCTACAAATCCTCCTGCAACCAGACTGCATGAAGTAAATGTAATTGGAAATAAAATAAGGAATAATAATCTCGTAAGTGTTTTCATGTAATTAAATGGCCCCGGATGCTGAACCAACATATATTGCCACCCAAAAGCTTGGGCAGGTCTGTCATTAAAATTTAAGAAACGTTAACCTTATTTATTTTTCAAGTTAATGAATTTTCTCTATTCAAACGATCGGTATTTCCAACGATTGATAAAGTAAAAATTTGTTAAAACTGATAATTAATCCCCAATTTGAGCGTTGGCATGAATAAAGG
>JBLMZM010000307.1:0-2624 GCA_050258815.1 Ignavibacteriales bacterium | reverse complement strand
TTTCCTCGATAGAAGATATTAGTTGATAGCGTGAATTTAACAGGGAACTAAAACATCTCTTACTCAAGAACGGAACCTGAAAACAACTAAAGGATAAAATAACATTGTGCTGCCAAATATAATGCAATTTATTTTACAGTTACAATATAACTTCGAATCTTTTTTACAGCATGAAGGAGCCCAATAATTTCTGCGCTGCGGCCAGTTGCGCCATGTTCCCATTCCATAACAAATAATTTTAATGAGATTAGATCCTCAATTGTGGGGTGTTGGTATTTTCACATTTGACCCACGTATTCAAAAACATGGCGCGGCTGACCGCGGCGCGTAGGATTTGGGAGATTCCGTGTACCCGTCCAAAGCAATAAGAGCCTTTAAATTGACGCAGTTACAAAGTCCTCTCCCGAAGAACGAAACCCCGTGGAAGAATCTCCACCACCGGGCAGAATTTTCTTGGAAGCAGCAGTTTCACATATGTTATGAAGCATTTTGGGAAATTATTCCCGCTTTATATTTTTTGTTGATTTTAATAGCAGAAATCTTGTAGGTTAAGGATCTGTATCTGACCATTTTGTGAAGATTAATATCTTAAGTTTGAGAATCATTGTTGTCTGGTGATATTTATTTTTCAACTTCCGCTTAATTCGTTCACTCGAAGTCTTTTATATAATTTTTCATTCTAAATAATACATTTTCATTGTCGCAGTTTTACGACAAACAATGTGAAAAGTTTATTGACCAGGCTGGAAATTATACCCGTGATGCAACTATTTGTTCTGTGAGTAAAAATCACCCAATAGAGAACAATGAGATGTTTTTGTTAATAAAATAAAGCTCAAAATGGAACATTCTCTCAAAAGGGCTTCAGTTATTCAGCTGATTGCCATATTGCTGTTCATTCCCGTTTGTGCATCCTCTTATGCGCAATTAAAAAGAGCCTCAGTGGATGGAATTGTTGTGGATGACAAATCCAATGAAAGACTTGAGGGCATATCCATTATAAGTGACGGCACCCTGCTTGCCGCCTCAGGATCCAAAGGCTATTTCAGCTTTAGCCTCCCTCCCGGGACCCATACTCTGATGTTTAAGGCTTTGGGATATAAAGAATTAATAATCAGCGTGGATGTTGACGAGGATGAGAACGAAGAACTTTTCCCCAGAATGATCCAGCAGGCAATCATTCTGGATTCTGTTACTGTAACCGGTTTTCGTGAACAGGATGCCGGAAATGTCATAAACCTCCAGCCCGGTGAACTGACGAAAATTCCACAGTTCGGCGAGGTTGACGCATTAAAAGGTTTTCTGGCATTGCCGGGAGTAACCACAACTACCGATTTTTCATCGCAGTTATCCATAAGAGGAGGTAATTACGACGAGACTACCATAACAATTGACGGCGTACCTCTTTATAACCCGTACCACCTTGCAGGTGTGTTCAGCGTTTTTAACAGCGACATACTGAAATCCGAGAATCTTTACCTGTCAAATTATCCGGTCAGTTTGAACGGCGGACTTTCAGGCCTCCTAGATTTAAGGTCTAAACAGGGAGGCCAGGAACGTTTTAGAGGTAATATTTCCTTAGGACTGGCATCTTCCAAGGCCTCTCTATATGGCCCTCTTCTTGGCGGCTCCGTCATATTATCATACAGGAGGACCTATCTCGACCTGATAGGCAAAATGCTGAAGTTCGAGTTCCCGTACTCTTTCGACGACGCTTACATCAGGTATTCAGTTCCATTCAAAAAGGATAACTTATCAATCAGCCTGCTCTATTCAGGCGATACATACGTAGTAACCCCGGAGAAAACACACCTGATTGCCCGGAAAACAAAGGATCCCCAATGGGGGAATTCCTCTCTTTCTTTTAGTTACAGCCATTCTTTCTCCTCTAACTCAGGAGTTGACCTGACAGCCTATTCATCACAATCAAACCTGGGGCTTGAGGCAATGACAGAGACTGAAATTCCGCTTCATCCTTTGGATACATGCAAGGTTAATAATTTTATTAAGGATTATACTTTCAAAGCTGAATTTTACAGCATCGATAAAAACCGGGAATTACGGTTCGGCTATGAGATAAAAAAACTTAATATTTCCTACAACTGGAATATTGATACTACCGATTTAGGAGGCTTCTTTATCCGGCCTCTTGAGGAAATCTTTTATGATTATTCCCTGAACCCCTTCTCCTATTCCAGGAATGATCTGTTCTATAATTTCTATGCATCAGACAAAATTAAACTGGATAAGAAGAACACTCTTACAGCAGGATTCAGGAGCACAATTGACGGAAATGTCAAAAAATTCTATTTCCTTCCATATATAAGCCTGGAGAGCATTCTGCAGAATAACCTGACGGGAAATCTCTCCTATGGAAGACATGTCCAGTATCTGTATTCATTAAAAGAACAAAGAAATGAAGCTCTTCTCTCGCCATTTTCAGCATTATTCCTTGCAGATAACGGTGATGAAACAGGAGTATCCGACAACCTTACGGCAGGCTTTTTGCTGAAAAATATTCTCGCCCTGCCTTTGGAACTTAAACTGGACGGCTATTATAGCATAAGGCAGAATATTCCTTCTTCCTACCCCAAGGATGAAATTAAAGACAGGTACAGGCATGA
>JBLMZM010000306.1:0-3527 GCA_050258815.1 Ignavibacteriales bacterium | reverse complement strand
AAATCCGGGCAATGCAAGTAAGCACAGGAGCATAGCCATTGCGCATAGGTAACATCGTTTCATATCCCATCCTCCAATTATAGATAAATTATTTGTTATTGGAACTGTTGTTAATAGAACATCTATATTAAGTTGTCATGATCTTGCATGCCTGTCGGCTTTATATTTACCGGCATTTTTCAGTTCACGGAGGATAAAGTACACCTATAGCATTATCAGCACCGCTTTGAGATTTCATAGAGGATATACGAATCCCAGAGCAGGCATTTGCATTCTGCTGAATTAATTTTTACCTATTATGTCTTAAAGGGACCAGGAACCAAACTGTTCATCATAAGTTTCATCCGCATCTTCATCAATCGGTACAGTATTTAAACTTTTGCATGCCTTGTCATTCGTATCTAGTGTCTTGCTCCTGAAGATGAAGTATTGATGGAAGTGATCTTATGGATGCAATATTATTTCTCACGGCCCGGTAATTGCTGAGAAATACATATATAATCTCCTGTTTATTCAAACAGACCAATTTTTCCATAATGTTCTGAAGGATAAGAAAAGATCTCCTGCCCGGGAGGCAGGGAAAAAGAAATGACCAATTTTTTACAGCTACAATAAAGAAATCAAAACAGTTTTTATTGTCAATGCCAATCAAAAAGAATTTTTGATATTTTCTAAAAGTCCAGAAAATAAAAAAGGGCCGCCCTTCCAAGGGCAGCCCTATTAATTGCGGCACAAATAAGCGCTGCAAATTACTTCGAGAGCATCATCTTTTTAACCATCATCACATTGCTTCCACTCAGTCTGTAAATATACATACCTGAAGGGAGTTTGGAGGCATCGAATACTACCATATGGTAGCCCACAGGGAGATCCTGGTCGAGGAGTGTTGCAACTTCCTGTCCAAGGGTATTAAATACCTTTAGAGTATACTGCCCGGCAGTTGGAACCGCGAACTCGATTGTAGTTGAGGGGTTAAACGGGTTCGGGTAGTTCTGCCCCAAAGCGAACTCGGTTGGTGTTTCAGCGCCACTGGCCATACCTTTGCTCAGGCCATTAATCGGATACATTCCTGCATCGATGTTGTAATTGTTTGAAGAGGTGAGAGTAATTTTGCCTGTTTTTCCGGTAACGGGGTCGGCATCTGAATCGAGTACATCGCTACCGCCCTGGTCCATTTTAGTAAACACGTAGCAATTGGGCAGTATGAATTTCACGTAGTAGTCACCGGGTTCAAGATCGCAGAAGGTGTAAATACCGAGAGAATTTGTTTTGGTTGTTCTAAAGACATCAGTGCTGCCCCATTTGAAGAGCTGAACTGTAACGTCCGGTATTCCGGGTTCTCCCGGGTCCTGTATTCCATTATGGTTGCAGTCTCTCCAGACGAAGTTGCCGATGCAGGAGCGCATTGGGTTGCACAGCAATCCGGCATCAATATCCCTGTTATTTTCGTTCGGCTCAAGAGTAAAGGGATCCGTCCAGCCATCGGGATTAGCATCGGAATCCTTAGCATCGTTTTCCCCTGCGTCCTTAATTGTGAACTTGTCATTTCCGAGAGCGATAAAGTGTACTTTGTAGACACCCGGTGCCAGGTGATAGAAAGTATACATGCCGTAGCGGTCGGTGACAGTTTCCTTTATGAGCCACCAATCAGAATCCTCGTATTTATAGAGTTCTACGGCCATCCCGGGAATTCCCGTCTCATATATATTGAATATGCCATTGCCATTTTCATCGCACCATACGAAGTTACCGATGCTGCCCTGATATTCCTCATTGTCGCCGTCGCCGCCGTCGTTGTCTTTCGGAATCAAGCCGGCATCAATATGTTCCACACTGGCATTTGCTTTATCAATTACTATATCTCCTGTTCTTAAAGTACCTGGATCGGGATCGGAATCATTATTCCCATTGCCCGCGCCCTGCACAGTAAGACGGTATCCATCTGGCGGAATAAATTTCACATAATAGGTCCCAAGCTCAAGGTTCGTGAACTCATATCTGCCTCTTTGTCCCGGAACGCCTCCTATTGTATTCGTTGAAGTAACATAGCTGTTATCAGAGGCATTATAGAGCTCCACTAAAACATCAGCATACCCGGGCTCATTACCGGTCTGAAGTCCATCCTGATTTGTGTCCAACCACACTCTTCCTCTGATTAGGGGGTTATCACTCTGCGCATGTGAAAGTTCGGGAAGTACAAGTAAACAAAGCATCATAACCGTAGCGAATAAGTAAAGCCGTTTCATAACTCATCCTCCAACTGTTTTAGATTTTTGTTATTGGAATTAATTGAGCATAAACCAAGCATGCCCAAGATTGAACATTTTCAGCTTATCCATCAGGTAAGTGTTTACAGGGAGGACAAAGGACAGTATAGGAATACTGAGACCGCTCCGGCAACTTCATACAGAAGATATGAATTCAAAGTTGCCATTTTGCCGTGTAAGAGAAATTGATTATTGCCTGCTTCGGTATAAATTAACCAGGGATCAAACCTTGCAATTGAAAGTATTATTTACCAGCTCACCGTTTTTTTCAGGATACTAAAACAGCAGGGCAATTCGTCATAAATCCCCCTATTTATCAGCTGATTATTTTTTAAAGACCCACTGAAAAGCAAATTTGATCTCCTGCATAAAAGGCAGGGAAATTGAAAAGACTTATTTTACAGTTACTGTTAAACAAATCAAAACTGTTTTTATTGTCAATACCAATAAATATTTATTTCAAAGCAGTAAATATTTTTCCGGACCGGCGGAACTTCTGCAGAGGCAGAATTTTTCACGTGCTTTGGCAGGTGTAAATTGCTCTACATTGATTTACTTCGGGAATCTTTTATAATAATATCGGCGTGTATTTAAGTCTCTTTAGGTTATAACCTTTGAGGCTACAGGCAATAAAAATTCCGCATCTGTTTTTGTTTCAGCAGCATTAATTAGTTGCCGCACCGTTACTGAACAATTCTTAATAACCTCAGGGATAGAGGCATATTCAATTAACTTTACGAACAGTTAAAGGAGTTTTTTATGAAGCATCTATACAGGTTTTTAATTTTCTGTTCATTTTTTCTCCTTACGGCCTTTACTTCTTATGGTAGCGACTTTCCTATTTCGGGCAATACTAACCTGGATGAGAGTTGCGCAATTGCATATAATTCCACAGATCATGAGTACCTGGTTGTATGGAGTGAAAGGATTCCGATGGGTAACATGTACCTTTTTGGAGCCATAATGGGGCAGCGCTTAAGTGAAGAGGGACTTCTTTTAGGGAAGCCGTTTGCCATATTCCCTATAGGTATGAGTCCTGCGGTAGTGTATAACCAAAAGGCAAACGAATTTTTAATTGTAGTAAACAACCAGGGGCTCCAGGGGCAGAGGGTAAGCAGTCAGGGAGTTTTAACCGGAAGTTCAGCCTTACTGATGAGCGATGCAATAATACCACGAATCCTTTATAACTCCATTTCCCAAAATTATCTCCTTTTAGGAGCAGATATTAATGAGACTTCTGCGGGTTCAGGCAGCTACAAT
>JBLMZM010000305.1:0-6918 GCA_050258815.1 Ignavibacteriales bacterium | reverse complement strand
TGCCGCAGGAGAAAATGACATATTCTGAATTGTAACTTTATATGCACCTCCGGTATTTCCGCCGCCTGAGCCACTCTTGCTGGTATCGACGCCTCCTGAATTGGTTCCACCCGTGTAGCTATTTGTGCCGGTATCATTTTTACTGCATCCAGCAAGCGCCACTAATGCCAGGAATATAAGGACAAACAGCATACGAAATTTATTTACAATGAAATTATTTTTCTTAAAATTCATGATTTATACTCTGCCTTTCTTATTTTATTAAACACATTTGCAACTATTCTGTCGCATCTGATAAGATTAAAGTTATAAATGTCCTTATAGTGATAATATTGGCTGAGGCTTTCCCTTAAAATATTTTTAGCCCTGTTAAGCCTGACCTTAACGTTTGCTTCTGTTATATTAAGCGATTTGCTGGTTTCCGAGACACTCATATCTTCAATCTCGCGCATAATAAATACCGCCCTGTATTTTTCGGGCAGTTCATCTACCGCTTTTTCAAGTATATCTTTCAGCTCGTTATTAAGCGTACTGGTATAAGGATTCTCCATGTTAGTTGTCCCTACTTCCGGCGGATCATAAGTATTGTTGATTAAATCGGGGTCGAAGTAATTCTGGAACCTTTTCTTTTTTTTGAGTCCCTGAAGAAGTTCATTTATATAGATCCGGATAAGCCATGTGGAAAAGCTGGATCTTCCCTGGAAGTTACTAAGCTGCTCGTAGGCTTTAAGGTATGCCGACTGAATGGCGTCTTCGATTTCGTCGTCGTCCTTCAGATATGCATGTCCTATTCTGAAAAGCCTCTGGTTATACCTGCGCATAATTACTTCATAGAAGTTAATGTCGCCGCCGGTGACTTTCTTAACTATTTCCTCATCGCTGAGTAAATGATTTGCCGCCAGAGTGTATGTTTTAGTTTCCGTTACCATTGCTTATTCCTTTGCTCTTTCTTATTGGATAACCGGGAGAAGGAAAGGTTACAAAATGATTTATGTAACCTTTTATCCCTTCAATTATCAAATATTTAGGAACAAAAAAAAGGGACAATAACTTGCAACAATTCACCCTTTACAGGCATCTGCAGGTTTAGTAATATTAATTATATACATATTTGGAAAACAAAAGGGTTTATTACTAATTAAATTTGGATCAGGAAGTCCAGGGAGTTTAATATGATTTTCATGAATAATAAAATTGCCTTTCTGCTGGGCTTTTTAGTTCTTGCAGCTTCGCTTTACGCCACAGAGTATGATGTGGATAAGTCGCATAAGAACATGGTTAAGTTCACTTCCGATGCAAAGATTGAAAATTTTGACGGCACGACGGATAAGATTGACGGGTACATGACCTGGGAGGGTGACGACATATTAAATAAGAGTCAGCTCTATTTTGAGGTTGATTTAAGAACGCTTGATACTGGAATAGGCCTCAGGAACAGGCATATGCGCGAGGATTTTCTGGAGACTGACAAGTATCCGATGACGAACTTCAAGGGAAAGCTTGTAAAGGCGGATAAGCTGCCCGACGGAAAGCTGAACGTTACGGCCGAGGGGAATATGTTCATTCACGGAGTTACGAAGCCGATAACGATAAAAGGGACTTTGGCACCCTCTGAAGGCGGAGGCTACAGGGTACAGAGCAACTTTGAAGTAAAGCTTACAGACTACAACATTCCGATTCCGCAGTTAATGTTTCTTAAGATTAGTGAAGTAATGAAGCTTAATCTGGATTTCTTCACGAAGAAAGTAAAATAAGAGCAGAATAAGAAGAGGCCAACGCTGGGAAATATTTTTCTTTGCATTGGCCTTTCTGACCATTTAATCAGGAATTACTTAAGGAGGTTCATTTTTATTGTCTTCATGTAATTTCCTGAGCGCAATTTCGCAAAATAGATTCCGCTGGAAACTTTTTCGCCTGCTTCATCGCGGCCATTCCAATCGACTTCGAAAGCACCCTGGTTATAAATCTGCTGATCTACGAGCGTTTTAACCAGCAATCCCCTTATATCATATACCTGAAGATTTACCTTTGCTGTTTCAGGCAGTGTAAATCTGATGCGTGTTGTTGGGTTAAAGGGATTGGGATAATTCTGGCTTAAATCATACGAAACGGCTGCCTTTGAAAGTGTCTGAACATCCGAAGAATTTGCATGAGGATCTCCGGGATGGCAGGGTTCACAGTTCATCTTTGTCATTACGTTATTCTGCATTGCAGCGCCGTGGCAGGTAAGGCAGCCTGTAACGGTGGCAGGATCGGCATAAGATGCAGTAAATTTCTTATCGAAGTAAGCGTTTAATAATTCAGCCGCCTTTGCGGCGCAGTCGCCTGCAACCCTGGCGCAGCGTTCTTTTCTTTCTGTATCGCTTACTTTCTTCTTTGCCACAAAGCACCATTCAGTAACAGAGACGTGGCAGAGGGGGCTTCCCGCGATGTTCTGCGGAAGTGCGGCATCGTATTTATGGACAAGATATTTATTTGACGTAGCAAAATCATTTGCAGTGGTTGTTGGCAGCTGGGCCTGTGTATACCATCCCCAGAGCTCCGAAACAAGAGTTTTTGCATCGGCTTTGCTTGCAACAAGACTAATGAAGGCTGCCGCTCCGTTAATTGAGCCGCAGAGTGTTCCCCATCCGGCGCCGCCGCCGCCGCCGAAGAGCATTATTTCCATAGGTATATTCGTCCATGGCTCGCCTATTGAAACTGCCAGTGCTCCCTGAAGAGCGCCAAAGACTCCGGCGCAGCAGTCCTTATCGTTCCAATAAAGATTATGTGCCTGTATGCGTACCTGATCCACATCGAGAGTTTTATAAGGCCACGGCCACGGGGTAGCTTTTGTATCTGCCTTGACGGCAGCTGTAGTTACAAGGCTTGCAACTGAAGCAACACCGGCAACACCGATAGCTGCTTTCGATGCATTTAACAAGAACTCTTTTCTGGTAAGATTGTTCGCCATTTTTTCTCCTGAATTTGTACTGATAATGATGTATCAATTAGTTAATAATATTATTGCGGATTGCGACTCAAATAATCCTCATATACTCTAATAACCTTATTTAATAATGTATTTTCTTGTTCTATATCATACGCACGTTTGAAGTAACGTAAAGAAACCGACATATCGCAATAAAGCCAGAGGATGCCGAGCATACAATTCATTGTGAACTTATCCTCGTACCTGACCGCACCTGCTTCCACCACTCCGATTAGCTCCGGGCATGGGCAGTTGACAGCAATAGGATCGGTATTTATAATTATTCCAATATCATGGCTTATAAGATCAAGGAATAGCTCCAGGGCATCAAAAGGCCGGTTTATCTGTGTGTAGCATATCACCAGCTTTTTCACAACCTTGTAATTTCCCAGGTCCGCCTGAAGAGATTTCTCAAATTCCTTCGATGCTGCCATGTACTTCCGCACCATGAAGTACTGGTTACCGAGCATTTCACTTATTCGTGAGTTCAACTTCTTCCCTCTTATTGAATTTATATTAACCTAACATGGGGACGTAACTGCTCACAACAGAAATGGATCAAATAAGACATGTATATCTTTCAAATATTCTGCCAGAAAATAAGTTGAAAAATGAGGTCTAATAAGGATTAAAGCGGGTAGACTGATGCAACAGTCTGCAACGGTTTTGATGCAAGTGATTGTAATTTAAGGGATTAAGGGAAATGCAACATTATGCTGCATTGCAACACATTAAAACGCCCAGAATGCAAATTTCTTTAAGATATCTCCAGACTGTAGTTCTGTTTACACCCAGCGCCTGGGCAACTTTTGTTTTATTCCAGCGGTGTTTTTCGAGAAGTGCTATAAGCTCTGCATGCGACATTTGACTGAGTTTGGGTTTTTCAGTGGATTGGATTGCGGAGTTATTTTCCCTTACAGAGGGAGGCAGTTTAGAGGAAGTGATAGGGTCTCCTGCCTGTGTTCTAATAAAAGCAAATTCAATTGCGTTTTCAAGTTCGCGCACATTACCAGGCCAGTTATATTTCAGGCAGTCGTCCAGTGCCTGGTCCTTAATTTCAGTAATTTCCTTTTTATAAGTAAGCGTGAACTTGTCGAGGAAATGTTTTATCAGAAGCATAATATCTTCTTTTCTTTCTCTTAACGGGGGCACCTTAACGGGCACGACGTTCAGACGGTAGAAGAGGTCCTCTCTGAACTGTCCCTGTTTAATTGCACTGCCGAGATTAAGGTTAGTTGCAGAAATGATTCTCACGTCGGCGTGTCTGGTTATTGATTCGCCCACGCGTTCAAATGTACCTTCCTGAAGAACTCTGAGGAGCTGGAGCTGCATTTGAGCAGGCATTTCAGCAACCTCATCGAGGAATATAGTTCCATGGTTAGCCAGTTCGAAGCGTCCTATGCGGTCTTTAACGGCGTCTGTAAAAGCGCCTTTTATATGGCCGAAAAGTTCGCTTGCGAGGAGGTTTGAAGGGAGCACGGAGCAGTTGACCTTAACGAACGGTTTATCTTTTCTGAGGCTTGTAGCCTGAATGGCATTAGCAATAAGCTCTTTGCCTGTTCCGGTTTCGCCGGTAATAAGGACGCTTGCGTTCGACTGAGAAATTTCAAGGATGAGGTCGAAGATGCCCGTCATTTTCTTACTAAGGCCTACAATGCCATAGAAGTCCTGGCTTCTGGATGAGCTATTCTTTGTCGTGGAAAGTGTTTTCAGTTCTTTAAAAGTAATTACACTTCCTGTGAGTTTAGATTCATCATCGTAGACCAGTGAAGCGTTAAGGCGTATTTTTTTCTTTTCGCCGTTTCTGCAGCAAATACCGGCATCGAGAGAGTTAACGGAGCGGTTTGATCTAAGGACATCTATTACAGGGCATTCATTCTGGCAGAAATCTGAATTAAGCACGTTCCTGCAGAATTTGCCCAGAACATCCTGCCGTTTGAATCCTGTAATGAGTTCAGCCGAGCGGTTAAAGAATTTGATACGGAATTCCCTATCCACCATAAAGACAGCTTCAGTAATAGAGTCGAGTATATTGTCTTTCATTTCCATTAAATTGAGTGCCGGTTTTTGGGTGAAAAATCTACGAATTAAGCATCTTAATATCCAGTTTAATTTTACAAAAATGCAAAGTGGATATTGATTAATTCAGCGGGAAGAAGACAAGTCAAATATGGGCAGTGGAATGAGGATACCAAAAGAAAAAGAGTTTCAGCTTAGAACTATTATGCATTTAAAAATAGGAAAAAGCCCTGGAATGGTACTCAGGGCTTTTTTTGCGAGCGCGTGTAATTTCGATCTGCCGG
This sequence comes from Ignavibacteriales bacterium, assembly GCA_050258815.1. GTDB lineage: Bacteria > Bacteroidota > Ignavibacteria > Ignavibacteriales > SURF-24 > JAAXKN01. The sequence goes on along the minus strand of JBLMZM010000305.1, from coordinate 1,644 downwards.
ATACTATTTAATCAGAAGTAATTTTTTAGAGTCTCTGAACTCCCCTGCCTGTAAGGTATAGATATAAATACCGGAAGGGAGCTGAGATGCGTTGAACTGAAGGGAGTGGTTTCCCGCTTCTTTATATTCATTCAGAAGCATTGAAACTTCTTTCCCCAGCATGTCGTAAACTTTTAATGTTACCATTCTGCCTTCGGGAATTGAATAGCTTATGGTTGTTGACGGATTAAAGGGATTGGGATAGTTCTGGGAAAGGCTGAATTTATTAACAATCTGAGAAGCATCTTCCACACCTGTTATTGAAGCATATTCAACTGTCACTACTGAACCTGAACAGTCTAAAATGCTCTGCCCGTTATTGTACTTCATCTCGAAACCACCCTGATAAGGAAGCCAAATAACTCCTGCCGTCCACTGAAACCATTCTCCTTTTATGGCATTACCATTTCCATCATACGTTAAAATTTCCTTGAGGTTATTCACCCAAGTCTCATAGAAATATTGTTCAGACAGAAATGATGTTAAATTGCCGTTGCTGTCGTATGTGTTGGTTTCTCTACTCGAATTGTTCCATGCATCATTGTTCCAAGACTCTCTAAATGTAACAAGCAGTCTGCCATCATTATCGAAGGTGTATGTTCTTCTAGACTCATTTTTCCAGATCCAGCTAGATTTTTTTTCGTCATAATCCCATTTTTCAGTAAGGGAGCCAATCCGCTTCTTGTTTTTATTATAAGTATAAGTAGATCTGTATTGATAATCAGTAGAATGGGCTATACTAACCCTTGTAACTACGCTGTCGCCAGTAGAACCATTTATAAAATATGTTTCAATAGTTTTACCCGCTATCTCCCAGGCGCCATTGTTCCACTGTTCGGTTATGTATGTAACTGTATCTCCTTTCGCGCTCTTAGTGAAAGAGTATCTGTAATTGTTATTTGTCTTAAACCAGACCCCATTGTTATACATTTCCATAAGATAAGTCAGCATATTATCATTGCTGTCGTAAGTACGAGTTTCTCTAGTAATCCCAACCCAGAAGCCGTAAAGCTGCTGCTCAGAAAGAAATATCAGAAGATTACCGTGTTCATCGTAAGTATTAGTGGCCCTGTATTTATTAATCAAAGAACCGTTCTGCCATTCCTCACTAGAATAAGTAAGGGAATTACCATGCTCATCATAAGTATAAGAACATTTATTTTTATAAATCCAGGAACCATTCTGCCATTCTTCAATAGACCACGTAAGTGTATTGCCCTTATTGTCATAGGTAGTAATATTTCTGCTTACATTCTCCCAGACACCATTCTTCAATTCCTGATTAATAATAGTAGTCTCGTTACCTTTATAGGTGTAAGTTGATTTGTGCGTTGTATCAGAAATGACTGTAACCGGTTTATATATCCCACTTTGGGTTTTATAGAGATTTCTGTTATTGTTCAAATTTCCGGGAAATATTGGTTTTGTTACGTTTAAGGGACTTTCAGCATTGAAATTTTCCTCAGTACCAGACAATAGCGGTCTCCCCAAAGCATCTGTTTCAGGCTTCATCAGGTCAGGTCTGATATTTTGCGAATAGGAATGAATTGATAATAACATTAAAGAAAAGCAAAAGAGTAGAAGTTTTTTCATATTTGGCCCTAA
>JBLMZM010000304.1:0-17538 GCA_050258815.1 Ignavibacteriales bacterium | reverse complement strand
AATAACACTTTTATAACACGTCCATTGGATTTTGTTTGATTTTAGCCCAGAATAGCAGTATTTGGATAAGGCTCGCAGAATCCCGGTCTCTCCGCTCTAAAAAAGCTTCAAAATGACGTATTTGCGCTGTTTTGAAGCTTTGTTATTTTAAACCTTAACCATTCTAAAACAGGCTCTTGTTATTCTGTTCCATGGCCAGTACGGCATTAAACATCACACTAAATAATTCCAATCCTTAAAACCGGACTTTTCTGAAAGCATCCTGGGAATAGCTGAGGTATATACCTGTGCAGTTATAATAATAATTCAGGAAAGCAGAATGACAAGCTGGCAGAAAGCTGAATCTAAAATACGCATGCAAGACAGTAATTCTAATATATTATTGGGTGAGAAGCAATAAAAATGATTCAAAAAAATATTTTTAGAAATTGTTAACAAAACCGATATTTTTATTTGGTAATCAATATTCAAATAAATATTTACCAAAAACCATAAAAGGAGAATGCCTATGTGAAAAAGGTAAAATGATCAGTGTCAGTTCCTTATTCCGGTACTTTATAAATCAAAATTAAAAAGAACGGAGGTAATATGAAACGTTTGTTACTGATCTTATTATTAACATCCTTTTGCTCATTCCAGGCCCAGTCAAAGCTGGCTGTGGGTTATTATCCTGACTGGGTGTATCAGACCTATCCTTATAGTGCAATCGATTATTCCAGCCTCACTCATATCGTCCATGCGTTCATTTTTCCCCAGAATAATGGGTCTATTACAACTGATAGTTATTTCCTTGTTCCGGAATTAATCCCGACTGCTCATCAGAATGGCGTAAAAGTACTTGTCGGTGTAGGCGGATACGGTTACGATGCACAGTTTACAGCTCTGGCAGCAAATTCAACGTACCGGGCAAATTTTGTTAATAACCTTAAGAATTTCATACTTGCGAATGGATATGACGGAGCCGATATCGATTGGGAATATCCGGGAAGCGCGGATAAAGCAAATTGCCTGGCATTGTTCCAGGAACTGCGCACAGCTTTTGACGCGGCAGGCATTGAACTGCTTAGTGCCGCTCTGCCTGCAACAGACTGGGGTGGGGGATATGATATTCCCAATTTATTAAACCTGCTGAACTGGTTTGGCATAATGACTTATGACTATCACGGATCCTGGGTAAATCATTCGGGGCATGTTTCACCATTGTACAAGTCTCCTTCTGACGCATGCGGTTCGGTTGATGAAAGCTACAACTGGTATATTTCTCATGGCCTGCCGGCAAATAAAATGTGTCTGGGAATGGCATTCTATGGCTACGATTTTACGTCCACGGATTTATGGGCATCCAGCAGCGCCGCGGCATCTGTAACCTATAAAAATGCTAATGCAAAGATAGCCTCAGGATACGTATACAATTGGGATAACATCTGCAAAATGCCTTACCTGAGAGATGCCGCCCACACTCATACTGTCTGTTATGATGATACAAACTCCATTAAAATGAAATGCGACTATGCAGTCTCAAAGAATACGCAAGGCTCAATAATCTGGGCAATAAGCCAGGATTATGACGGTTCCAAAGCAACATTACTTACAATAGTAAAAGATTACCTGAAAAATCCGCCTCAATCGGCGCCAGTGGCAGTCAATCTATCCTATCCTGTAAACGGGGCTCAGGATCTTTTATCCGGACTGACTCTCACCTGGAATGCCCCGGCAAAGACAACAACGTATAATCTCCAGGTATCAACCAATTCATCATTTACTACTTTGGTAACCGAACAGACCGGCTTGATTAATCCTTCATACGTCTTAAACGGTCTGCAGCCCAATACAACATACTACTGGAGAGTTTCGGGTGTCAATTCAGCCGGCACCGGAATATGGTCTGCAATATGGAGCTTTACAATTCGGGCAAGCAATACTCTGGTAATTGATGACTTTGAAATAATGGGCCCATGGCAGCAGCCAAAGCTGAACTCGAATACTAAGTACATTGATACCTCAAGAACAAGACTGACTATTTCAACGGCGCAGAAAGTAAATGGCAGTTCCTCAGGGAAACTGGATTATACCTTTACTTCTCAGACGGGTGGGGTAGTTTGCCTGTTCAATACATCCCAGCCTGCAGTAGCAAACAGTGACGGCTCAATAGGAATATGGGTCTATGGTGATAACAGTAAAAACCAGCTGGAATTCTGGTTTAATACACCCGGCAATTATATCGCAAATATGGGGATAATAAACTGGACAGGCTGGAAGTTTGTTCAATATAATATTGCTTCTGTTCCAGGTACAAACAAAAATTTTACCTGCATTGTGGTCCGCCAGGTAAGGAAAGCGCTGAAAACAGGAGTACTATACCTGGATGATTTGAAGAAAGGCACGGTAATACCAAAATCTTCAATGGAGGAAGTGGCCTCATTACCTGCTGATTTCAGGCTTGGTAATTACCCGAATCCTTTCAATCCGGCGACGAACATAGAATTCGTATTAACCGAAGGCTCCCGCGTAAACCTTAAAGTTTATGATATACTTGGGAAGGAAGTTGCAAGCCTCATCAATGAGCAGATGGAAGAGGGTCTGCACAGAGTTATCTTTAACGCATCAAATCTGCCCAGCGGCATTTACATCTACAGACTGGATACAGATAAGATCCATGAGGTCAGAAAAATGGTTCTGGCTAAGTAATGACAGGAGCAGACAGGTTCTGCCTACAGATTTTGCCCTGAATTATAAAAGGCCTGGAATATTTGGGATTCCAGGCCTTTTGTTTATTCGTATGAATGCTGTACTTTATTCGTACAATCTGCTTAAACTTGCATATATTAACAGGGATCTTGTATTTATCGGATTAAAAATCCTTTTTTGTAAATAGTAATAGAAACTTTTAGAGAATATTTATAGGTTATATATTATTTTTTTATCATCTGTGGAATCAGACAAATAAATGGTTAATAATTAATTTTGGATTATTATTTATGACAGAAAGGATCCGGCAACTCGAGAGCTCAGCGTTATTACTTGAACCTGGTAAAGAAGAACGCGAAATTTTAATGAAGAAAGTAGTAGAGTATTCAGAGGAATTTCTTCAGAATATCTATTCTTTACCGGCGTATAACAATACCGGCAATAAGGGCGCTGGTATATATGAATATCCTATAAAGGATGACCCGGAGAATATGGATGAGATATTAAGGATCCTGAAACGGGATATTGATACTCCAGGATTAAATCCTGCTTCAAGAGGGCACCTGGGCTATATCCCAGGAGGCGGCATATTCCATTCAGCCCTGGCTGATTATCTTGCTGCTGTCACAAACAGATATGCCGGGGTTTTCTTTGCTTCCCCAGGGGCAGTCAGAATGGAAAATATGCTGATCGACTGGATGGCTGGTATAGTAAATTATCCAAAGACTGCCGGCGGTAACCTGACCTCAGGCGGGAGTATTGCAAATCTAATTGCAATCGTAACCTCCCGGGATGCCAATGATCTGAAGGCAAGGGACTTTGAAAAGACTGTGGTTTACATGACCAGTCAGGTTCATCATTCCGTAGATAAGGCATTGAGGATATCGGGTTTAAAGGAATGCATACAAAGAATTATCTCATTGGATAATGGCTTCAGGATGAAGGCTGACGCCCTGGAAGAGAGCATTATTGAAGATAAAAAGGCGGGTCTGAATCCATGGATGGTTATTGCCTCTGCCGGAACTACAGATGCCGGAGCAGTGGATCCGCTTGAAAAGATAAGCGATATTGCCTCGCATTATGGGCTCTGGCATCATATAGATGCGGCATATGGAGGTTTCTTTAATCTATGTGAATCAGGTAAGCAGATATTGAAAGGATTGGACAGATCTGATTCTATAATAATGGATCCCCATAAAGGATTATTTATTCCTTATGGTTCTGGTGCTGTTTTGATAAAAGATAAGCAGAAACTTCTCGAATCTCATCATTACCAGGCAAATTATATGCAGGATGCGCTGAATTCCACCGACGAACTCGCACCTGCTGATCTTTCACCGGAGTTATCCAAGCATTTCAGAGGATTAAGATTGTGGCTGCCTCTGAAGCTTTTAGGTGTAAATACATTCAGAGATGCACTGGAAGAAAAAATTCAGCTTGCACGCTACTTTTATTCCAAACTGGGGGAAATGGAGGGATTTGAGCTAGGACCATTTCCAGATCTGTCAGTTGTAACTTTCAGGTACATCCCGTCATCAGGAGACGTCAATGAATTCAACAGCAGACTTGTAAGTTTGATTCAGTCGGATGGAAGATTGTTCCTTTCTTCAACTATGTTGGATGGAAAATTTACTATTCGTTTGGCAGTCCTTTCATTCAGGACCCACCTCGATACCATTAATGAGATGCTAGAAATTATCAGGGAAAAAGTTAAATTGATATTAAATGAATAAAGAAAAGGGACGTAATCATAGAGAACAAATAATCAGAAAGGGATAAAAAAATGAAAAAGACGATCTCGGAAACACGCAAATACCGCACTGAGATGAATGATAAAATTCTAAATTCGGGGTTTAGGGATTTTAATAAATTTTTTGCCCTGGATAATAAGGCATATATAGAGGGAGCCATTCCGGCAAAGATGAAAGAACTGATGGGCCTTGTCGGATCCATGGTACTCCGCTGTAACGACTGCATATTCTATCATGTTGATCGCTCAGTTCAGGAAGGGGCTACACGGCAGCAGATTTATGAGGCCTTTAATATCGGCTTAATAGTTGGCGGTTCAATCGTAATTCCTCATTTAAGATTTGCGATGGAAGTACTGGATGAATTACTTCCTGATTCAGAAACGCAGGTGGAAATTAATGAGTAAAAATCAAAGGATAGAATCTGTCCGTTTTTTATTCCCCTGGTAATTACTTTGAATTATTTAGAATATTAAACACATTATTATATAAGGTAAAATATGAATATAGTTTTTGCTTCCGGCAATAAAGGTAAAATAAAAGAAATAAAAGATCTTTTCAGCGGCACGGGTTACGACGTAATTTCTCTTTTTGAATTAGGAGGTGTTCCTGACATAACTGAAGATGGCAGTACTTTTGAAGAGAATGCAAAAAAGAAAGCTTTTACAATTTATGAGAACTTAAAAGTCCCGATCATTGCTGACGATTCAGGTCTGGCCGTAGATCAACTCAATGGTGCCCCTGGTGTTTACTCTGCAAGGTATGCCGGTGATAATGTAACATACGAAGATAATAATAATAAACTGATAAAGGAGCTTTGGACATATTCCGAGCCGCATCCGGCTAAGTTCATCTGCTGTGCCGTATATTTTGACGGAAAAACTTATCTGACTGCAACAGGAGAATTACCCGGCCGGATTATTAAGGAATTCAGAGGAGAGCATGGATTTGGTTATGATCCCATTTTTGTACCTGAAGGATATGACAGGACTCTGGCAGAATTGAGCCTTGAGGAAAAGAACCGGATAAGCCATCGCGCTAAAGCATTTAATAAACTAAAGAAACTTTTGACAGGGGAAAATAGAAATGAAACATAAACTGTTCTGTTTATTGGTATTTGTGTTGGGCTTTTCGTTCTATTCGTGCAAGAAAACTTCAACCAGTCCTGAAACCCCTCAGGCTCAAAATACGGCAGCCAGATACTATCCCGGAAATGCAGGAAGCAGATTTGTATATTCCTATGACTCGACTGGTGGTGGTGCCGTGACAGGGCTGCCAACACGGACCACGGTATTTATGGGTAATCAGAATATTGGGGGAGTAGACTATCTGAAACAGGTGAGCGTATTAAAGCTGGGACCGGATTCTGTTGTAAATACAATGTTCTTCAGGAGGACAGATACCGGAGTCTTTTTTTATGTTGATACTACGGGGCTTTCTAAATTTTTCCCTGATTCCATCAGATCGCAGCTGACACTTCAGATTGACAAAGAGATCCAGGCCTTTTCCATTAACCTGGATGCATCATATCCATGGCCGGCATATAAAATGAGCATAAAGTATGGCGCACTCTTATCTTTTACTATAATTGACCTGACCGCTTATTACCAGGGAAGTGAAACCCTGAACCTGAATCTGACAACCGGTCAGACGGCAAAGAAGGCTGAAAAGATCAAATACGAATTTAAATTATCTATTCCTGACCTTAGTAATCCTTTAACACAGAAAACCAGGACATTTGATGCATTTGTCTGGTATGTACAGGATGTGGGTATGGTAAAATTTCAGGGAAACGGAACAATACTCGGGGCACTAAGTGGTAACGGTATTGATTTTGCCGATACCACCAGGAATATATCGCAGAATCTGGTATCCTACGATATAAAATAACCTATTTGGTTGCAATTACTACCTGTACAATACCGAATGTAAGGGCATGAGATTTTACTTCACTGAAGCCGGAGTTCCTGAACAGCTGCGGCATATTTACCTTCTCATCGAATTCACGGACTGATTCGGGCAGATAAACATAGGCATCCTTGTCCCTGGAAATCAGACCTCCAATTACGGGTAAGATTCTCCTGAAATAAAACTGGTATACAGATCTTACCAGCCTGTTTGAAGGCAGCCGGAATTCAAGAATTGTAGCTTTGCCACCGGGTTTTAATATCCTGTAAAAAGCATCAAAGGCCTGCTGGATATCATAAAAATTCCTGACCCCGAATCCAACGGTAATGTTTGTCACAGATTCATTTTTAACGGGTGGAAACTCTGCAACAATCTGCATGGTATTTCCCTTACTCCAGCCTGTTTTTGAATTAAACAGCTTAAGCATTTCATGTGAAAGATCTGCTCCGAATATGTTTTTAATTCCCATCTTCCTGGCCGTAATAGCAAAATCGCCCGTTCCGCAGGCCACGTCAAGCAGTATTGCATTTACGGGTAATTCTGTAAGCCTTAAGGAGCGTTTGCGCCAGTATATATCAATCCCAACACTTAGCAGATGGTTAAGCAGATCATATCTGTAAGCTATTGAGTCGAACATCTTTTTTACTTGAGTTTTTTTATTTGTCATCATGATTATTAGTATTGAAAGTAGACAACATTATTGTTAATTTTTTGACTAATAAGAGGAACTGCCATATGGATAAATATTTAAGAGCAATTCGCAAAAATTTGTGTTCGATTTGTGCAGATTCGACAGAAACCGGCAAATGTACCCTGACTGACCAGGAGCTTTGCGCTGTTGAGAAGTACCTTCCGCAGATTGTTGATATTGTTCACTCAATAAAGGATGAGGATATTCAGGTATACATCGATTCCCTGAGAAAAAATATCTGTTCCGGATGCCGTGCACAGGAAGAAACCGGTTATTGTTATTTACGCGAGGACGTAAATTGTTCATTGGACCGCTATTTCCCATTGATAGTCGAAACAATTCTGCAGGCTGACAGGATGAATTAGAACTTCTGATACTCAAATTCATCCTTTCCCTTAAATCTTTGCCAGTAGTTGTAAATCAATTTTCCGCTCCACATGGTGGCTGCCATGAATAATGCACCGCCAAGAAGATCAATTACATAGTGATAACGTAAGTATACAGTTGCAATTATTAATAAAGTCCCGGTAGGGAGCAGAAAGTACCTGGATTTAGCCTTAAGCTTTACTGAAAGATACATTGTTATCAACGTCATCTGTGTATGACCGCTTGGAAAAACATCCCTTTGAACTATTGCCGCAGGATTCGGGGTTCCGGTCGGAATAGATTCTCCCATATTTACAATTTCCCTCAGGAATTTTGTAAGAAACAAGCCGGGGAGTTCCTTATCAATACTGCTAAAGTCGTGTAGTGTAAATCTGGGACCGATTGCAGGCAGAAGAAAATACCCCAGATATGAAAGGAAAAATCCATAAACAACAGAAAACAGGCTGAAATCGAGCGCAGTAAGCCTCTTTTTCATAACAAGATCAATACCCAGGATAATAGGGAGTACATAGAAAGTTCCATAGGCGATCTGTAGTATTTCTGTCAAAACCGGGTTGGCGATTTTTAATAATTCCCGGGTTGGATCTGTACCAAATAAAAACCTGTCGGCTCCAATCAGTAAATAATCGTAATCATTCACTCTGATCGGCTTGATCATTACATAGAGTTCTTTAAATGTAAGCAGGATCAGGGGAGCCAGGTACCAATAATGCAATTGATTCCATAATTTTAAATTCCCGGGGCGATCCAATTCTGCCAGCAACAATACAAATGAAATTACCAGTATATTAACAAATATTAAAAACTGCCATTCTGTTACACGAGAATAAAAGATTATATTAAGAAAGCTGAGGAAAATGTAAAACAGAATAACTATAAGATCAGTAACATTCAGTTTCAGTAATAGATTCTTAAAGAAATTTTTAGAGGCTACCATACCGCTGCTTGTATAATTTGTAGATGAATCCAAATGTTTATGGGACCTCTCCTCAGTTATTTCAAGATCCTGCTCGGAATTTTTCATATTCATTTTATTTTTTCGAATTAACAAAGTCAGTAAGGGTAATAAAATTTTCCAATGTCAGCTGCTCAGCCCTAAGTGACAGATCAATGCCGGAATTTTCAAAATTTATTTCGCCAAATATACTATTATTTAGAGAATTCTTTAAGGTTTTTCTTCTGTTTCCGAAGGCGGCTTTTACAATGCTGATAAATAAGCGGTTGTAAGACTGATCCGTTCGTTCATTGTTAAAATGGAAATGAACCACGGCTGAAAATACTTTTGGTCTTGGAAAAAAAACATTAGGCGATACTTTAAAACATAGTTTTACGCTTGCAAAATATTTAAGAATTACGGCAAGTATACCATAATCTTTGGACCCCTTCTCCGCAATAAACCTTCTGGCAACTTCAAACTGTACCATAAAAACTGCATCTTCAACAATTGCGGTATTTTCAAGAAGCTTAAAAATAATAGGTGAGGTAATGTTATAGGGAATATTTCCAGCAAACCTCAGGGGTTTCTTCCTTATTTCATAAAGCGGCTTAAGATCAGTTTTCAGGAAATCCTGATTTATCAATACCAGGTTAGGGAAGCGGACCTGAAGGTCGTCAATTACCCTCTTATCAATTTCAACTGCGGTTAAATTTTCAACTTTTGCATATAGTTCATTTGTCAATACCCCGAGTCCCGGGCCTATTTCAATTAGTGCATCAGTCTTTTGAGGATTTATCTCATCGACTATCTTGAGTAATATATTTCTGTCGACTAAATAATTCTGTCCGAATTTTTTTAAAGGTCTAATAGTGTTCATCATTTAAGGTAAGGATACTTAACAGTCAGATAGTAAAATATTTTGCATTTACTAATTTTTAATTATATTCTTTCGTCAAATATAATCATAAATAATTTGTAAACCATTCAAAAGGAATCTCTTAAGAGAAAAATTTAAAATATTGTATTTATGTGGTGCATTACTTACTATCAGCAGTACTATTCATTTAAATACAAGTGCTTTAGTCGACCTTATTCGGGTTAATTGCAGAGTCTACGGATATTTCTGCTGTCTCCGTATTTAATTAATCTGTTCGCCCCACGATACGTTGTTAATCCACTGCAGATGACCGTGGCCGGCAAAATTGCTATTCGGACTGGCGGGCAGAAGATTTTTCTATGTTATTTGCTTCATAATATTTAAATTTTATCTAGTAGCTTATAAAATTAGAGGTAATACTTGTCAAAAGAATATATAATTAGTATTGATCTTGGTGGAACCAAAATTCTCTCTGCGTTAATTAATAAGGGAGGAGAGATCTTTGCAAAATCTAAAATATCGACAGATGTTAAGAGTGGTAAGGCAGGGCTGATAAAAGGATTGCTGGAATCAGTAAGCAGTGTTCTTGAAGAAGGGAATCTGAAGATTGACGACATAAGAGCAATCAGCCTGGGAGTGCCTGGGTCAGTTAACCCATTTACCGGGAAGATCGGCGTTGCTCCCAACCTGAACATTTCAAATTTTAATATAAAAACTGAGCTTGAAAAGTACTTTGCAATACCAGTCCTGGTGGAAAATGACGTCAATCTTGCTGCACTTGGAATTAAAGAATTTGAATTGAAAGAAAAGGGCAATAATATTCTTGTCGCTTTTATTGGGACCGGCATAGGGGGTGCACTGATACTGGACAAAAAGCTATACAGGGGAACGGCTAATTTTGCCGGGGAAATAGGGCATATGCACATGCTGAAAAACGGTCCCATGTGTGGCTGCGGCAAAAAAGGTTGTCTGGAGGCAATTGCCAGCAGGACTGCCATAGTAAGAAATATAAAAAAAGATCTGAAAGATAAAAAGAACACCAAGCTACGTGCGCTGTTTCCTGACGGCAAGCCGATTAAAAGCAAGGGACTTTCACTGGCAATTAAAAAGAATAATCCTACAGTCGTCAGAGAAATAACAGATGCCTGCAATATCATAGGAATTGCTCTGGGCAATATCACAAATCTGCTGAATCTGGATATGATTGTTCTGGGTGGCGGAGTTATTGAAGCAATGGATAAATTTATGATTCCCAGGATAAAGGAATCTTTTAAGAAAACAGTATTAACGGATGCCGGAAGGGGAGTGAAAATCATTGCTACTAAACTTGGCGATGATGCAGCCCTCTATGGCGGTATTGCTCTTGCAGAAGAAATGGGAATAAAATAGAAATCAGTTAAAAGAATTTTCTATTTTTTCCAATTCTTCAGTCAGTTCAGTCCATTTAATGAACAGATCCTCCAATTCCTCTTTGGTCGAATTATATTCCAGTGTTTTTTCTTTGGCCAACTGGGGATTGGAGTATACTCCAGGATCAGCCAGGTCATCTTCCAGGGATTTTTTCCGGTTCTCAAGTGACTCCAGCTGGACTTCACAACTCTGGATTACTTTTACGAGATCTTTTGTGGCAGCATACTTTTTTTGTCTGAGCTCGGCTTCAATTCTCTTCTGGTCTTTTCTGGTACTGTTGGCTGATAGTGCATTTGATTTTTCAATTTCCCTGATTGCAGCTTTTTCCATAAGCTGGGCTTCAGTTTTCTTTTCGAGATAATAGTCGATGTTGCCATAGTACAGTTTTACTGTCTGATTTCTTATCTCGCACACCTTATTGACTATTGGTCTAAGGAAATCAACATCATGCGAAACCAGAATAAGTGATCCCTTAAAATCTATAAGAGCCTTCTGAAGCACCTGTTTTGAAGAGATATCAAGGTGGTTTGTCGGCTCATCAAGTATGATAAGATTTGCCTTTGTCAGGAGTATACGGGCAAGTGCCACTCTGCTTTTCTCCCCGCCGGAAAGCACCTGAATTTTCTTAAATACATCATCTCCGGTAAAAAGAAAGGAGCCAAGAATTGAACGAAGCTGACCAATCGTTTTGTCTTCGGTTATACCTTCCACAGTCTGCATAATATCGAAGGAAGGTTCAAGGCTGTCTGCAACATCCTGTGCATAATATGAAACAATTGTATTATGTCCAATTATTCTTTCCCCGTTATCAACATCAATTCTGGCAGAAATAATCTTTGATAATGTAGATTTACCCGCTCCATTCGGTCCAACAAAAGCAATCTTGTCTCCTCTGTCAATTCTCAGGTCCACATCTTTAAGGACCAGATTATCACCGTAAGATTTACTGATTTTAATCAGTTCAAGCGGAACCACTCCGCTTTGAGGTGGTTCAGGGAACCTGATGCTGATTTCTTCCTCGAAATCCGGCAGATCGATCTGTTCAATTTTATCAAGCTGTTTAATGCGGCTCTGTACCTGTTTGGCTTTTGTTGCCTTATAACGGAATCGCTCGATGAATTTTTCAGTTTCCCTGATCTTCTTTTGCTGCTGAAGATATCTGGCTTCGAGCTGTGAATCTCTTTCTTCTTTAAACCTCAGGTAAGCATCATAATTTCCATTATAATAGGAAACCTTATTCAGATATATTTCAAGAGTTTTTGTGGTAATTTCATTAACAAAATGTTTATCGTGGGAGATGACAAGCAGGGACCCTGTAAAACCTTTGAGATATCCGATCAGCCATTCCAGCGAATCTATATCGAGGTGGTTGGTGGGTTCATCCAGCAATAGAATATCATGATTCGAGAGAAGAAGCTTTGCCAACGCAATTCGCATCTGCCAGCCTCCCGAAAATTCATTGGTTGGTTTAGCAAATTCCTTTTCACCAAAACCCAAACCAATCAGTACCTTCTCAATTTCAGAATCAATTCCATAATAACCCACTTCTTCCATCTTATGGTGAATGCTGCCTAATTTCAGGATCAGTTCGTCCCGTTCTGATTCAGGCAGGCTGGAGTCATTAAGATATTTTGTGATCCTGTTTTCTTCAACATTTAAATTATTTATCAGTGCCAGTGAGGATTTAACTTCATCAAACAGCGGCTTACCAGAATGTACAACAACTTCCTGCGGCAGGTAACCTATAGTAATACCTTTCTGCATCAGAATTTTTCCGGATTCCGGCTGCTGGACACCTGAAATAATTTTGAACAAAGTTGTCTTGCCGGCACCATTGGCGCCAACAAGAGCAATTTTATCAGAAGGGTTAATCCTCAGATTAACTTCCTTGAATAAATAATCACCAGAAAACTGAACAGAAATATTTAATAGATCAATCATATTACTCTAACTAATGCTGTCTTGCTTAAAATGAATAATTCAGAAGAAATCGGGAACAGACCCTTTTATTACTTCCTGATAATGGCAACCTTTGCAGTTGCTAAATTGGTTCCATCCTTGTCATAGGCTACAATGATATATACTCCGCTTGAAACAAAATTTCCGTTAAGATCCTTTCCGTCCCAGATAGCAATGCCAGCACCGGGAGAAGTAAAAGTATTAACTACCTTTCCAGAAATTGAAAGAACCTTTATGTCAGTATCCCTGACCAAACCCTCAATGGTGATTTTAACCGAACTATTATCTTCAATAATGACCGGGTTAGGGAAGACGAACATTTCTGTAAAACCTTCCTGCGGTTTGACGGCAGTAGTAGTAACAGAAGTCAGCCCGTAATCTGTACCTATATATACTGTCCCTGTATTATTATCGATTGCAATACTTTTGATAATATCATTTGGAAGGGGGCTATTTGAGGATGTATATGATTCCACAATTTTAGCTCCATCAGGAGATACAACATAAACACCCTGTTGAGTCCCTACCCACTTTTGATTCAGTGCATCAACTGCAATACAGTTTACCACTTTTGTGCTAAGCGGTTCCACAGAAGTGATCTTTTTTGATTTTGGTTCTCTGGTATCAGAAATCACATTGATACCAGCACTTGACCCGACCCATAATTCACCCCTGCGGTCCAGAGCGATTGCATTAATGCTGTTCGAATTCAGGCCATGCACAGAAGTAATTAATCCTAAACCATTATCATCATAGTCTCCGTCGGGGTATAATGGACTGTCACCATTATAGTAATACAATGCACTTCCGGTTGATAATCCAATTTCACTCATGACCATCCATTTAGTATCGTACTGATCGACCAGAATATCATAGCCCTGCATAACCTTGCTAAACAATTTACTGTTCGAAAATCCTTCCCAGGTGCTGTCGCTCCTGAGAACATACAGCGGAGTCTTGTTAGACGACTTGTATGTCAGAACCCACAGGTTCCCCTTGGAGTCGGTAGTGAGTCCCGAAACAACGACGAATCCCAGATTTTCTGGTACTCCACCCAGAGGAGTATTAGAGGCATTAAATAGTTTAAAATTTCCATCTTTATATCTTGTAAAACCTTCACCCCAATTCAATAAATACACAACATTATCAGGTGACACATAAGTCTTAAAATATGCTGGATTTTTGCTGGGGTTGGGCACATCGTTAGGAGAATAGTTAGTCCACTTTTGCCGGTCGTACTTGTAGAATCCGACGGCACTTCCGCTACTGCCGCTTCCTGACCATAAATTGCCGTCCTTATCAACAGACATGGCCGGGAAAAAATTTGATGCTGGTCCCTCAGGAGCGAAAAATACCTTCACAGAATCAGAGGATAACCGGAGGAGGCCCTTATTGGTAGTTGAATACAATTCACCCGAGGGGGTTGTAACGATTTTATAATAGGAAATATTACTTGATGGGTAAGGCTTACTAAGTTTACCATTGAAATAGACGCTGACCTGATCCTTGGTAACAATAAAAAGAGAATCGTTCCTGACCAGAAGGTCGAGTATAGAAATTCCATTGAATTGGGTTAAATAATAATTCCAAAACGAATTATTCAAAACCGCAAGTCCTGAAGAAGTAGCTGCGATTACAGAATCTTTATAAGTTATTACTTTTGTTACGGTGCTGGAGGGGAGCCCTTGCTGATTATTAAAATTTTCCCATGCTTCCGGAGCTGAAAGATTTATGGTTCCCGGTTTTTGCCTGGCTATACCGTTCTCAGTAGCCACATAAAGTACGTCCTTTAAATAAATATTATTTACCTTAGTATCGGAAGGGAATGAGCCGAGTTTTAAGTAGGTGTCTTTAAATGTAAAATCACTCGCATTAATCAGGGAAACACCAAAATCAGTAGAGACAAATATAGTATCTCCCTTTACACTGAGACTGTTTATCTTCTTCTGTCCCTTATTAATATCGGCAATGTCGTGTATCTTTTTTAAAAAGACATCCTTAACAGGGTCATAAACATCGATTGCTCCTTCCTGACCGCCGAACCATATTCGGCCATTATTATCAATTGTAACTGCAGTAAGTGCGTTATTGCTTAAGCCTTTTGCTTTGTTGAGTGTTAGATAAGAATGATCTTCAAAACTATAATAAAATGCCCCGCCTGAAGTAGCAGCCCAGATGCCGTTGCCGGATGCACAGGCATCATTAACATTTTTCATATTAGAATAATTTTCCCAAATACCTATCTGCTGCGCAAAAACTGCAGCGTTCAAAGCAGTGATAAAAAGGATAATTAATTTTGTCAATTTCATCGGGTTTATATTCCTTTTAATTCATAAGAAAAGTAAAAATTATTCTAATATTTCTCCAAAATATTACTTAAGTAAAGTACAAATATAATATTTTTAACCGAATCTTAAAGTAGAAATTACAGTCAATAAAATATTCCGTTCATATGTTCCGGTTATTTGAATAAAGGCAATACTTTATTTAGATTTCATCTCTGGTTTTAATGATCTTTCAATTTAAACATCAGCTGATAGTAATATAAACTACTTTACTGAAATAGCAGGGACTTAAATTATATGAGCCGAACTTACACTACTTACAAGGCCAAATTTGAAAAATACGGATATGTCCTGGTCGTTCTGTTTGCAGTTCTAAGCTGGTTGCCGGTAATTGGTGTTCGGTTCATAAATGATGATTACCAGATATTGGGCTATCATGCAGGTAAAAGCTGGATTTCTCTGCTGCAACCATTCTGGTCTCCTGATATTTCAAATTTTTACTGGAGACCATTAGGAAATGTAATCCACCCCCTGATAATTCACCTTGCAGGCTTTAATCCTGTTGTATTTCGCATTGTGAGTGTTGTTATCTATTCGGCCTGCTGCCTGGTGATTATGAGGGGAGGGGAGAAGATAGGACTTTCTAGGTCACTCGCTATTCTCGGTGCTATGCTTTTTGCCGTTTTACCCTCGCATGAATTACAGGTAGCCTGGATAGCTGACCAGGGAGAAGCCATAGTAACAATATTCATTCTGCTGGCATTTTTTAGCTATTCTAAATATTCCAGGAGCAATGATTCCGGTTTCAGGCAAATGGTTACATACCTGATTTGGATACTGGCCGCAGTTCTTGTGAAGGAATCTGCATTTACTGCTGCCCTGATTCCATTATGCTATATGGTACTGAAAGGTGATTACAGTAAAACAGCCTTAATCAGGTATTCAAAGGATATTTTGGCCGGAGTACTCATAATAGCAATAGTTCTGATTTACAGGTGGCTGATAATTGGCGGCACCCCGTTCAGTTCAAATCATTTTTCTCATGGGGGTCCCGTCAGATGGATTGCCAATTTTTTCATATATATACCCCTGGCGATAGTCCCGCCCGAAACATTGGAATTTCTTACTGTTAAGGCTCATAATCTGCTGCTTGCGGTTTTATTCTTCATCATTCTTTCCGCAATAATAATAATTATTATTGGGGTATTTAAGAAAACTGAACTTTCCTCCAGACGGAAAATAGCCGCGGCAGGTGTTTGGTTTCTGATATTTGTTTTGCCGGGACTTCCTACGCTGATGAGGTGGTACGTTTTTACAGCCTCAATTGGACTATTATGGATGTTTTTTATTTTGATAGATGGAGTTCAGGCAGAGAGTTACTTCCGGAAAATTTCTCTTTGGGGGATTATAGCGGTTATACTGGGCGTAAGTGCTTATGATTTCTTGTTGATGAAAAGATGGGAATCTGCCGGAGAGAAAATGGAGACGGCATTAACCAGTCTCAGTATGAAAGAAAACAGTATAAAATCGGATTCATTATATGTCTGGGCAATACCTGACAAAGTCAGACGTATCCCTTTAATGAAGCTTGGCATACAGGAGACTATTCAGTGGGGGCTGAATAATAAAAATATAACTGTAATTACCCCTTTAAGAGCTGAAATGAATTGCATCACCTCGAAAATAAGTCTGGTCGAAAAAAGCGACACTTCTTTGATATTTCACCTGAATGGTGGGAGATTTCTGATGCAGGGAGGTGAGTCAAAATCTATAATTGGGGATGAAAGAATCACAAAAACCGAAGATGGCCTTGAATACCGTATCAGGACATTCATAGACAAGAATAATGTTCCACAATCCATCGCCGGAATACGCTTTTTGAAATCGATGAGAAAAGACCAGTTATTTTATGATGGGAGCGGTTTTACTGAAGTTAGATAGGAAAAGGAACATGCAGAATTTGCATGTTCCTAAAGACTTATTTGCTGACATTAAGATTGCGGAGCAGGTCTGCCATTTCAATAGCGGTCAGAGCAGCATCCCAACCCTTATTACCCGACTTGGTTCCTGCACGTTCTATTGCCTGCTCAATTGAGTCTGTAGTAAGAACTCCGAAAGACACTGGCACACCGAATTTTAATGAAGTTTGGGCTATGCCTTTTGTTACCTCGGAGGCAACGTAGTCAAAATGCGGAGTTGCACCCCTGATAACTGCACCCAGACAAATAATAGCATCATATTTTTGCAATGCAGCTAATTTTGAGGCAGCAAGCGGAATTTCAAAAGATCCGGGAACTTTAATAACTTCAATGTCATCATCCACGGCGTGATGACGGTTCAGGCAATCAAGCGCACCTTCGAGCAATTTTTGGCTTATAAAATCGTTAAAACGGCTCACAATGATTCCAAATTTATAATCTTTGGCGGAAAGCTTCCCTTCGATTATTCTGGGCATTACTTATTTTCCTAAATTGTTATATTTAAATAATTAAGAATTTACGGTGAAACATTATTTATGCGCTGTTCTTTACTAGCATTTTTCTTATTGTTTCAAGATTTGACTGTGTAATATAATATTTTCCCAGATATTGTTCATCATCTCTTTTTCCGCCGTGAAAATCTGAGCCGCCTGAAGCGAGCAGGCAATA
>JBLMZM010000303.1:0-7681 GCA_050258815.1 Ignavibacteriales bacterium | reverse complement strand
CCCGATTTCAAGGGGTCTCTTGAAGCATTTAATATTATTATGAACCATCCGCCTGACATACTGAACCATAACCTGGAAACGGTTCCCAGACTTTATCATGTTGTCAGACCGCAGGCAAAGTATCAGAGGAGCCTGGATCTTATAAGATGGTTCAAAGACCAGGGATTAAGAACAAAAAGCGGTATTATGGTAGGCATCGGGGAGAAAACTGAAGAAGTCCTGGACCTGATGAGAGATCTGGTAGGTCATGGTTGCAATATTTTGACAATCGGACAATATCTGCAGCCGACAAAAATGCATTTGCCTGTAGACAGGTATGTAACGCTGGACGAATTCAGAATGTACAAAGAAGAAGGCCTGAAAATGGGTTTTTCAGCAGTTGAATCTGCTCCTTTGGTAAGAAGTTCTTACCACGCCGATAAACATGCAAGAGATCAATATGAATAATAAAAATAGTATTTGGTATATTCTACTAAAAGTGAAATATTAATTGGAAAGAAAGGTTACTGATTTTCCCGGTAACCTTTTTTGTTTTAAACAAAAAACGGGGTGTCATAATGGCTAAGGTAAAAGGTGATATCTTAATCGATATCGAAAAATGCAAAGGATGTGAACTTTGCAAAGTAGCTTGTCCTCAGAAATCTCTGGAGCTTTCCCGGAAGATTAACACCAAAGGATATCATTATATCGTAAAGATTGAGGATAACTGTACGGGCTGTACAAATTGTGCTCTGGTATGTCCCGAGGGTATAATCAAAGTCTACAGAAAAACCTTGAACAAAAACCAACCGGTAGCAACTATAACTAATGTAACAAATGATATAACAGTAACGGTGGGATCATGAAAGAATTAAAATTAATGAAAGGGAACGAGGCTTTAGCCGAAGCAGCAATTCGCAGCGGATGTGATGCTTATTTTGGTTATCCCATTACACCGCAATCGGAAGTACTGGAATATTTGAGCAATGAAGCTACTAAAAGGACAGGGATGGTTGTCCTGCAGGCCGAAAGCGAAGTTGCCTCAATTAATATGGTTTATGGTGCAGCAGGAACCGGGAAAAGATCTATGACATCTTCGTCTAGTCCGGGTATTAGTCTTATGCAGGAAGGCATATCCTACATTGCCTGCGCTGAACTTCCTTGCCTTATTGTAAATGTTATGCGGGGAGGTCCTGGGCTGGGCACAATCCAACCCTCACAGGGGGATTACTTCCAGGCTGTTAAGGGCGGTGGACACGGGGATTATAAAATGATCGTTCTTGCGCCCTCAACTGTACAGGAAATGGTTGATTTTGTCCGTCTGGGCTTTGATCTTGCCTTCAAGTGGAGGAACCCGGTGATGATACTTGCCGATGGTGCCCTGGGACAGATGATGGAAAAGGTTGAGCTTTTTGAGCAGCAGCCGAGAAAAACAAACTTTGAACCCTGGTCAACTGTAGGCAAAACTAAGGACAGGGAGAGGAATTTTATTACTTCTTTGCACATCCAGCCTGATAAAATGGAAGAGATTAATATCCATCTGCAGAAGAAATACAAGGCCATTGAAAATGAAGAATTAAGATTTGAAGAACTGTACTGCGAAGATGCCGATATAATTTTAACTGCTTTCGGCCTGGTTGCCAGAATTTGCCAGAAAGCAGCCCAGCTTGCCAGGGAGAAGGGAATTAAAGTAGGGGTATTCAGACCCAAAACCTTATTCCCGTTCCCTTATGCAGAACTGGAAACCCTTGCATCCAAACCTGGCTTAAAAGGTATGCTGGATGTTGAAATGAATGCCGGCCAGATGGTTGAGGACGTACGCCTGGCTGCAAACGGTAAGACGAAAGTGGAATTTCTTGGAAGAATGGGAGGAATTGTTCCCAGTCCTGAAGAGATTCTCGCTAAAATTGAAGAAAAATTCGCAGGAGAATTAGTATGAACGAAAAAAGAATGTTAGAAGAAGAACAGCAATATGAAAACGGAACCCAGGCGGTTGCCGAGGAATTAAACATCTGCTGTGAAGAAAATCTGGTTTATGAAAAACCGGATACACTGACTGATACTCCTATGCATTATTGCCCTGGCTGCGGACATGGTGTTGCACACCGTCTGCTGGCTGAAGTTATCGCAGAACTAGGCATTCAGTCTGAAACAGTGGGCGTTGCCCCGGTAGGATGCTCAGTATTTGCCTATAATTATCTCAACATTGATATGCAGGAAGCTGCCCACGGCAGGGCTTCGGCTGTGGCTACCGGCATTAAAAGGGTACTGCCGGAGAAATATGTTTTCTCATACCAGGGGGACGGAGATCTCGCTGCTATTGGTACAGCAGAAACTATTCATACCTGCAACAGGGGCGAGAATATACTTATAGTGTTCATCAACAACGGAATTTATGGAATGACCGGGGGGCAAATGGCTCCGACAACACTTCCGGGAATGAAGTCTACTACTTCTCCTTTCGGCCGTGATGTGGCTACAATGGGTAATCCATTAAAAATAACTGATCTGGTTGCAACTCTGCCGGGCGTTTATTACGCAACCCGGACTGCAGTAAACACACCCAATAACGTTAGAAAGGCTAAAAAAGCAATAACCAAAAGCTTTGAGTACCAGAAACTTAATAAAGGGTTGTGCTTTGTTGAAATTGTATCCAATTGTCCTTCCAACTGGAAGATGACACCTGTGCAGGCTAACAAGTGGATGGAAGAGAATATGTTCCCGTTCTATCCCCTTGGTGATCTAAAAGTACCAAACGAGAAGGAGAAATAAGATGACTGAAGAAATTATTATTGCAGGCTTCGGCGGGCAGGGTGTATTGTCAATGGGACAAATCCTTTGCTATTCAGGGGTTATGGAGAATAAGGAGGTAAGCTGGATGCCATCCTACGGTCCGGAAATGAGGGGCGGAACGGCTAACTGTATTACTATTATAAGTGATACCGCCATCAGTTCACCTATACTCACAAAATTTGATACTGTAATAGCATTGAATCAGCCATCACTGGATAAATTTGAATCTGCAGTAAAACCGGGAGGCCTGCTTATTTATGAAGCAAGCACAATCTTAAATCCTCCCACCAGGACTGATATAGATATTTTGCCGATTGAGGCTGCCAATGAAGCAACTAAGCTGAATAATACGAAAATACTCAATATGATTGTTCTGGGGGCTTTCCTGAAGAAAAAACCGATAATAGAATTTGATAATATTCTTAAAGGATTGAAAAAAGTACTTCCGGAGAGATACCATCACCTTATCCCATTAAATGAACAGGCTCTCAGAAGGGGTATGGAACTCGCAGAATCACTCAATACACCGGCTTGATTTACTATACCCTGAAGACCACGGGGTCTTCAGGGTATCTTTTATTATCTCCAATATTCTTAATGGGCATCCAGCCAGTTATCACCAATACCCGTATCAGCTACTACAGGAACATTAAGCGGGAGTGCTGTTTCCATTAATTCTTTTATCAGAGGCCTTAGCTCGTTTACCTCATCTTTATGAGCATCAAATAACAATTCATCATGAACCTGAAGCACCATCTTTGTCCTGGTTTTTCTCTTCTTCAGTTCTTCATAAATTCTTATCATAGCCAGTTTAATCATATCGGCAGCGGTTCCCTGTATTGGCATGTTGATGGCAACCCTTTCCTCAAACTGCCTTACAACCCTGTTTTTGCTGTTGATATTTTTCAGGTAGCGGCGTCTTCCAAGCAGGGTCTCTGCATAGCCTTTTTCCCTGGCTGCCAGAATTGAGTTTTCCATAAACTCATTGACCTTCCTGAAAGTGCTGAAATATGTATCGATGATCTTTTTAGCGTGAGTCTGTGTAACTCCAAGGCGTGTTTTTAATCCAAAAGCCCCGATTCCGTACAATATTCCGAAGTTTACCTCCTTTGCACGGCGGCGCATGTCAGAAGTAACATCCTTCGGGTCAACCCTGAAAACAAGAGCAGCAGTACTGCGGTGGATATCTTCTGCGTTTTTAAATGATTCGCAGAGAGCAGGATCCATACATATGCTGGCCATTATCCTTAGCTCAATCTGGCTGTAGTCCGCACTCAGGATCACATAATCCTTGTCCCTTGGCACAAAAGCCCTCCTGATATCCTTACCCATTTCCGTTCTGATAGGAATATTCTGCAGGTTGGGATTATTACTCGAAAGCCTGCCTGTAGAAGTAATGGTCTGGTTGAACGAAGTGTGAATCCTTCCCGTTTTCGGATGTATCAGATTCGGCAAAGAGTCTGTGTAGGTGGTCTTCAGCTTGGCAACCTGCCTGTAATCGAGTATCAGATCTATTATTTCATGAGAACCCTTCAAACCTTCAAGAGCTCTTGCATCGGTTGAAAAACCAGTTTTGGTTTTTTTACCCGTGGCGAGTCCCAGTTTATCATAGAGAATTTTCTGAAGCTGGGCAGGCGAATTAACGTTAAAATCCTCGCCGGCCAGTGAATAGATCTTTGCAGTATAATTATCCATGAGGATCTGAAGGTCCCTGCTCAATACTTTCAGACTTTCAGTATCAATTCTTACCCCTTCACGTTCCATATCTTCAAGCACCGGTACGAGAGGGAACTCTACCTTATGGCATAAATCAGAAAGATTATTAATTTTAATTTCATTGTCCAGGATTTTGTAAAGCCTGTACGTTACATCAGAATCCTCACATGAGTATTCTGCCAGATCGGTAAGCGGCACCTCAAATATTTTAGCTGCATCTTTCTTGCTGCCAATAAGGGTTGTGAGGGGAATCGGCTTGTAATTCAAATATTTTATGGACAGGTCATCCAGTCCATGTTTCTGGTCGGGATCAATTACATAGCTGGCTATCATGGTATCAAAATAAAAATTCTTTACTTCAATGCCGTATTTCCTTAAGGCAGCAATGTCAAACTTTCCGTTCTGGCCGATCTTTTTAATATTTTCATTCTCGAAAACCGGTTTAAACAGCCTTACAAAATCATCGAGATTAAGCCTGTTCTCCAGTCCGTTAGAAAATAATCCTTCCTCAGCAGGGAAGGGATTAACCGCAACAAAATAGGCCTCCTTGGCTTTCATTGCAAATGAAACACCGGCCAGATTAAGGTCAAAACAATTAAGTGCATCTGTTTCAGTGTCAAATACAAATGCTTCAGCATTGCTCAGCTTGGCAGCCAGTTCCTCAGCACCTTTATAATCCAAAAGAACGTGATATTTAATAAGTTCTCTGTTAAAGAAGGTGACTTCCGGGACTGCAGATTCTTCCATCTGAATCTCTGGGACTGGCGCTGCAACATCAGGCACTTTATCACCGGCCAGTTTTTCGACTCTCGCATAGAAATTCCGGAATTCCAGTTCTTCGAAAATTCTCTTCAATTTATCCATATCCGGTTTCCGGAACTCTGCCTTTGAGATGTCGCATTCAAAAGGTACCGAAGTATGAATAGTTGCCAGCTCTTTTGAAAGAAATGCATTGTCTTTGCCTTCAATAAGCTTTTTTTTCAGAGCAGGTCTTTCAATTCTGTCTATATTAGCATAAATACTTTCAATAGTCTTGTATTCATGTATTAGCGGAAGGGCACCGACCGGACCAATACCTGCCACACCGGGTATGTTATCTGACTTGTCCCCAATCAGTGCCAGATAGTCGATCATTTGTATCGGTTCGAATCCAAATTCTTCCATTATCCTGGCCTTGTCAACCATAATAATCTCATCAGTAGTTTTGCCCGGCTTGATCACCTTCACATTATCAGTAACGATCTGGTTAAAATCCTTATCCGGGGTTATGGCATAAGATTCCAGCCCCATATTTTCAGCAATTTTAACAGCAGTTCCGATAATATCATCAGCCTCATAACCCGGTAGTATGTAGATGGGAATATTCATTGCTTCAATAATATCTTTTATCCTTTGCATCTGAGTGATCATGTCATCAGGCATGGCCAGACGAGTAGATTTATACTGATCATATCTTTCGTGGCGGAATGTCTTTTCCTTTGAATCAAAAGCAACGGCAATAAAATCAGGCTTATTTGATTCAAGAATTCTAAGCAGTTGACTAACAAAGCCGTAAATTGCAGAAGTGGGTTCACCCTTAGCGGTCGCAAGAGGTCTGCTCATAAATGCAAAATAAGCTTTATAGGCCAGCGCCATTGCGTCAACGATAACAAATTTCTTTTTACGATTTTCCATATTTCCTGAATTGATTTGTATTTTCACGCAGGGTCCGTTCTTCATTTGCAGAACAAACCCCGGCATTTAGTAGCTTTAATTTGTAATTAAATTTATCATTTATCTTCTACTGATACAACAGCAGCTTCTTCATTTTTAGTTTTTTCATTTTTAGATTTCCACTTCATATAAAAATACAGAGGCACTCCGCTGAAAATTAGAACCAGACCCATTTTTGCGTTCTGTGTCTCCGATATCAATGTGTTAAACAAAAATACTATTGAAAAGATTACAAAAACAGCAGGTGTAAAAGGGTAGCCCCATACCCGGTAAGGCCTGTGGGCATCCGGCATTTTCTTTCTTAGAACAAATACTCCATATGCCCCTAATGCATAAAAAAGCCAGGCAGCAAACATAACATAATCTGTAATTATATCAAAAGATCCGGTTAGCACCAGCACACCCGACCATGTTCCCATGACAGCCAGTGAGATATGAGGTGTTTTATATTTATCATGGACCCAGCCCAGACTCTTAAAGAACAGTTTGGTTCGTGCCATGGCAAACATTACCCTGGCCGTCGAAAGTATACTTCCGTTCAGGGCTCCAAAGGTTGAGATAATGACTGCAATTGATATTATACTTGCTCCGACGGGACCAAAAATAAACTCAGCTGCCGAAGCGGCAACTAGCGGAGATTTGGCCATAACATTTATAGGAAGGACGTATAAAAATGCAATATTAATTAATACATAAATTACAATTACGGCAAAAGTACCGGTTAACAGTGCCAGCGGGACATTCCGCTTCGGATTTTTAACCTCTCCGGAAACGTATGTAACATTATTCCATCCGTCATATGCCCAGAATGCACCTGCCAGAGCCAGGCCAATCATAGAGAATATATTATGTGACTGCTGAGGGATATTAAATCCGGTGTATACATTTGCAAATGTACCGTTGCCTAGCAGGAGGATCAGAAATGCAAGAATAATGATTGAGGCGATTTTCACGATAGTAATTAAAGTCTGAACTGCCCCCCCGAAGATAACACCTATGTAATTCACGAATGTAAGGAAACCCAGGCAGAGTATAGCCACCGCTTTTGTGCCGAAATCCTTTAGTGGGTAAATATCACCTACCAGCGGCATGTAAACCGCTATCTGTTCAATTCCTTTTGAAAAATGAGGGTAATGGAAGAAGTACCCCAGGTACTCCGAAAACACGTATGCAATTGCAGCCTGGCTTCCGGTCTGGATGACCGATAAAGTAGCCCAGCCGTACAGGAAGGCCACAAAATCGCCATACATGATCCTGAAATAGGCATACTGGCCACCTGTTTCATCAATCATGCCTGAGATTTCAGAATTGGTAAGAGCACCAATGAAACTGACAATACCTGCAACTATCCATACAAGTAGCAGTAGTTCAGGAGAGAGGAGCTGACCCGCCATTGTTGCAGGTTTTCGAAATATACCTGAACCGAGCATAGAGCCTATAACTATCATGATTGCTGCGAGAAGACTAAGGCCACGAACTA
>JBLMZM010000302.1:0-15106 GCA_050258815.1 Ignavibacteriales bacterium | reverse complement strand
CCTCAGTAGCTATGGAAACTTTCAAAGCTGGTGTTGAGAAAGATCCAGGCAACCAGTATTACAGATATAACTATGCTACACTGCTTTTGCAGGCTGCCGATGCAGATAAAGCTGCCGGAGGTTATGATAAGGCTATTGCTGAATATCAGCAGGCAGTTGATCAGTTTACAAAGGCTGTTGATATTGATCCTAAATATCACAGTGCAGTCTTTAACCTTGGAGTTGCTTATGTAAAATGGGGTACAGCTTTACGTGAAAAAGCTGACAAAGAAAACAAGGAAAACCCTGAATACAAAAATAAGTATCAGCAGGCACTTCCATTTCTGCAGAAAGTAACTGAATTAAAGCCGGATGATCCTATTGCATGGGAAACACTGGCAAAAGTTTATGCAGTTCTTGGAATGAGCAAAGAATCACAGGATGCATTTGCTAAGGCTGATAAGCTAAGAAAGTAAGATAAATACTTAAAAATTTAAAGCCCACGTATTGCTTATATAGCAATATGCGGGCTTTTTTATTAAATTCCGGATAATATATTAATTGAAGGAGAGAACACATGAGCCAGAATAACCAGCCGCAGTCTCAGCAGATCAACATTGAATTGGGTGAAAAAGAAGCCGAAGGTATATATTCGAACCTGGCAATAATTACCCATTCACCTGCCGAATTTGTAATTGATTTTACCCGGGTAGTTCCTGGAGTACCCAAGGCAAAGGTGCATGCGCGGATTATTACAACTCCACAGCATGCAAAAATGCTGATGCTGGCACTAAATGATAATATTGAGAAATATGAAGCTAGATTCGGTGAAATTAAAATTGAGGGGCAGGGGAATTCTCCCCAGTTTGGATTTAGCAATAAGGATGAAAAGATCAACTAAGTAAGATTATTAAATGTAGGGATTATATTCCCCTGGGGAAATTCTGCCGGCATCTTAAGCCGGCAGAATTTATTCCGGGATCCTGGATCAGAATTTCCACCTTGTATCCAGGGCAATTGACACACGTTTGAGGTCATTGGAAAAGAAGTAGTTTACATCTTTTGTAGCAATTCCCAAATCAAAAATACCGGCATTAATTCCAAGCCCAAACGTCCAGTTGAAGTTTTCCCTTCCACCAAGAGAGATACCCGTTCTTATAAATGGTATCCAGTTCATCGGTTTCCATTCAATTCCTAACCCAACGCGGGATTTTGTCGTATTACCAGGCATATCGTTGAATCCCTGGTGAAAGTCCACCACCAGCAGCATGCTGCCCGGAAAGTAAGAAATGAAAGGGGCTTTATCCAGCTGGTATGCTGCTCCAATATGGAGGGCAGTAGGAAGAGATGTGGAAAAACCGCTGATGAATCTGCCTGTGTATTCCTTACTGTTATCCTTAATCGAATCCATCTGGGCCTTATCTGATGGATCGGTAAGGTTAATGGTTGTGTTATAAATATATTCAGCCGCATTATTGTTCCAGTTCAGGCTTCCAATATCGGTAATTGAAAATCCGACTGTCAGTACATCATTCATTCTGGCAGTAAAACCTAAATCGAATCCCAGGCCGCTTCCTGCTGCCGATGGAAACGGGGTAAAGCTGGATTTTTTATCAGTTGACAGAGAATCAAAACTGTATTTTAATCCCATATTGGTTGAAACCGCCATGAGCCCGCGCACATTTGCTGAAGCAAGTATGCTGTTGTCTTTTGTTTCGATGCTGGCATTGACATAGTCGCTGCCTACATAAGCAAAACCCTGCACATACTTTACTGTAAAACCGAATGATATCTGTTGAAACAGGTTTTCCGGTACCTTGAAAACGTTTGTAAACAGGTCATTTAGAGACCTTGAATATGATAAAGAATATGCCCTCAGCCACCAGGAGTTTACTTTAGCATCGCTAAAGTTGTACACTGATCCATCTGCATTGCCATTTAGTGCCAGGTCAGAAAGATCTTTTGGAGAAGTAAAATCGAGGACAAATCTATCATTAGCAGTAAGAGCAAATGAACCAGCCTTTTCACCTGCATTGAGGTACAGGTTCAGTAATGGGAGTGAAAAATCTGTAAATACATTACCGCCATTTTTTAATAATTCGGATAATCTTTCCTTATCGGCGGGAGTCAATAACCGGCCTACTTTATTTGAGGGGTTAGTCGGGTCAGGTACCCCGCCAAAAAAGTAATTATAATCCTTGAGTGAAAGGAAATCGGTTCCGGCTCCAAGATTCATTGAGGGAAGGGGGAGGGGAATCAGGTTTGTCTGTACTTCAAAAGTACCACTTTCATTAAGAACCATGTTAGCCGGATTCTTTCCAACGGCAAAAATACCCCTGGAAGCCGCAGTAAATGAATTCCCCATACCGGTTGATCTTGCATCAAAGAATGAAGACGCACCGCCTATCTGAGCTTCAACGGACATATATGTAAAAAGGAGAAGCGACAATACTAAAATAATTTTCATGCAATACTCCAATGTTTATACAAAAGTTTAATTCATATTTACCGGTTAACTATTCGTTAACCCTGTAGACCAGCTTACAAGAAGCATGGATTTTAACCGCATCGGTGATCTTAAATTCGACCGGCAATGGATTACCAGTTACAGAACCACTGGTATTTACAACGACGTTGGAGGAAATAAAATAGCTGTTTGCAAAGTTCTCAATATCACTGCCAAACAATTCAATTACTTCCTGCTTCACAGCCGGAGCAGTAACCTTACCATTTTCATCAACAGTTGCTGCCGGTACTTCTATAAAGTTGTTTCCTGCCTGCTTGTTGGGAGGAAGGTTAAGCAACTTGATATTTTTTGTTGCATCGAGCATAAAACCGTCATATTTCAGTTTTGCGGGTAGTCCGTTTGTTATATCCAGTGTAACAATGACAGATTTAACTTTTTTCAAATCGTCTTTTATGCCTTCAAGGTCAACTTTACTGGTATCAGAAAACTTACCGTCATCTATACCAATGTTAAGCGGGAAATTGATTTCTGCTGAACCGGTCAGGTAATCGTTCTGGGAAATTGAAGATGGAACAGGACTGTAATCCGGATTAACAGTTGCAACTCCGCTTATTGTAAGTTCGGTCGGCAGATTGGGTGTAAAGCCAGAAAGAAAACTTGCCAGGTCAGCAGATGGTATTACTACAGTACTGTCTACCTGACTTGAGGTCCTGGAAATATAATCAGTGAATCTGAGTACATTGCTGGATCCTTTGGCTCTTACGATACCATCGATTTTTACCTTAAACTGTGCTGATGGTTTCAGATAGAGTTTAATATCAGGATCCTTGAAATTTATTTTATTAAACTTGAATTTATCCTTCATATCACCCAGATCGAGTGAAACAGTTGTTGGTTTGATATCCAGTTTTGTCGGCTTTATGACACCCGTGAACTGGCGCAGTGAAAGCTGCGACATGGTAACCGTTTCGTTAAAACTATCGGTACTTTTGATCACCCTGTAATCACTGGTTGAATCTGTTGTTGCCAGAACTTCGTAACTAATTATGTTTGATGGAGTATTAGCTTTAAGTGCAAAATTACTAAGGTCCTGGTTTATGGTCTGTGAGGATTTCCTATCAATTCTCAAGTTCAGCTCAAACGGTGTATTTGAACTTTTATCACTATAAAGATTAAGAAGGCGGATCTTTGCATTCATACCGACATCTATATTATTGTTTACAGTTAACTTCAGGTTGCCATGGTCAATTTCTACTGACTGAAATTTAGTTGAATCATCGATCTGAAAACTGTTACTGATGTTAAGGTTATTTACCTTCAGCTTTCCCTGCACTTCAGTGACTGTAAGGTTGCTGAAAGATGACAGGACGCTGAGACAGTTCTGTGGAATTGTTATGAAATTACCATTACTGCCATTTGTAGCAATAACACAATGGAACGAAAGCTGGTTGTAAATCTTTGTCCCGGTATAAAGTGGAATAGTAATTTTTTGAACCTGCCCTCCGGGGATAGTATAAGGAGTATTCTGCTCCCCGACTTTCATAGTATTGTACTCATTTTGAAGGTACATGCCGGATAAAGAAATATTCACTGATGAAGGCATATTATTAGTTACATAGAGGTCCAGTGATCCGCCACTTAATACTATATAGTTGAACTCATTTGTCTGTGGAAATACAACTGTGGTTGTTTTGTTACTGAGCGGAGGGAAAGGTGCATTTGTTCCCGGTTGAACTGATGTCCAATCAAAGCCCACTGTTGCAGTCTGAGCCGATGGTACCTTAACGTTTAATTCACCGATCTGCATTGCCTGCGTAGAAGCTACCGGATTATCTATTTTGATGTTATCTCCAACGGTTACGGTCTCCAGAGTCTTTTTATCTGCATAATAAAGAAGATTTTGTTTTGGCGATCCGGCAGGATACCATCTTATCATGCTTGTATCTTTTTCAATGGCATCTTTTAAGGTATATGTTTTATTAAAAACAGGGATATTCATATTTACGTCCCACACCGGCGCGACAAAATCTTCCGGTTTGTCAAAGCATCCGGTAAAAAACAGTGAAAGAAGTATCGGGATTGAAACAATAACTCTTGGTCTCATTTGCTTCATGAAAGGTTCTCCAATTTATTTAATTTTATAACAGGAAAGTCAATATTTATCTAGCGTTAGAAAGCGGTATGCAGCCGGAAAAACTGCGGAATTATAGAAAAATATTTTTTTATTAATTGATTATCGGTAAGGCTAAGATTTTGTTTAATATGAAGTTAAATTCAAATGGATGAGCGCAAACAAATGAATGATGCCGGGTGCCTGGCTTAAAATGAATGGACCAACATATCGGTTTTTATTGTTTCATCGAATATTTATTTCTGTATTCTTAACAGATTTATAAGCGCTGCGCCCAGGAAAAGAAAATTTGCGAGCCAGGCCGTAATCATGGGATCGAGCACCCCGTTTTTCCCGAAGGCTTCACTGATTTTCATGAATCCCAGATATATAAATGTGAACAACAGGCTTATTCCAAACTGAAGGGCAAGTCCACCCCTTTTCTTTGTTGCTGCCAGCGGCAATCCCAGAAAAATAACAATCAGACTCGCAAAGGCAAAAGAGAATCTGGAGTAGTATTCAATAAGTGTCCTGGTCGGATCATTACCTGTTCTTGCCTGGTTTTCATAATAATTCTTTAATTCACTGAGTGTCATTTCCTCAGGTTTCAATTGTTTGGAGACGACATCCTTGGGTAGAAAATGGAGATTAGCAAGAACAAGATCATGAAACTTTACATCATTTTCCTGTTCTCCGTTAAAAGTACGTTTGATGCCATTA
This sequence comes from Ignavibacteriales bacterium, assembly GCA_050258815.1. GTDB lineage: Bacteria > Bacteroidota > Ignavibacteria > Ignavibacteriales > SURF-24 > JAAXKN01. The sequence continues at coordinate 9,830 of JBLMZM010000302.1, read as the reverse complement.
TAAGCGGTCCACACCTTCTTCAGACTGTCATACTGCATTTTGGGGGCATCTAATCTGTAAGTCATTTTTGTCAGGTCGTTTTTATCAAATTCCTGGATGCTTACCTGATTTGCCTGTGAAGTATGAGCATCAAAAAAGTAAATATTCACGATCCGGGTTCTGCTGTCCTGAAAAAAGATATTACTGCCGATGCTGGAAATATCCTTCTTCATATAATACTGCTCTATGGCTACTTTACCTTTATTAGCAAGCGGGACCACATAACCACCGAAGAAAATGGAGAAGATGCTTATAAGAAGTGAAGTAACAACAAAAGGTGCCATTATTCTGTAAAGGCTTACACCGCTGGATTTAATTGCGGTCAGTTCATTCTGTGTTGCCATTTTCCCCACTGTAAACAGGCATGATAGCAGGGCAGCTACGGGAACCATTAGCCGTATTATCTCAGGAGCGAAATAAATATAGTATTCCAAAATTACCGGATAGCTGACGTTCTGATCCAGGAAGTCATCCAGGTTTTCCATCATATCAATTACGACAAAGATCAGTGTAAAAGCCAGGAGTGCAAACAAGATGGTCTGCAGGTACTGTTTTATAAAATAACGGTCAATTATCTTCATTTTCTTCCTGAGGAGCCCTCCACGCGCGTGGGATTAGTTTCGAAAAGAATGAAAAGTTCAATACAACAGTCTCACGGGCCGATTTTACAGTAAGCAGAATACCCAGAAAGCCCAGGAAAAAATTAGCGCTCCACATGCCCCAGAAAGGGGTTACAATTCCACGGTCGGCAAATTTTTCTCCGCCGATTAGAAAAGCCCAGTATACAAGAAAAAATATGATACTGATTCCGGCTGCAACTCCGAGTCCGCCCTTTCTGGTCATTATACCCAGCGGCGCACCAATCAGGATAAATACTATGCAGGCCGTCGGTATGGAGTATTTTTTATGTACTTCCACCATATAACTGTCTATTCTTTCCCTGTTCGCCTCAAGGTTTGCCATATCAGAAGTAATAATGTTCCTGGCAGCATTTGCCCTGTCCTGTACTCTGTACAAAAGAAGTTCACTCTTGTCGGCAACAGGAGTGTGAGTGGCGTAGCTCTGATCAGACAGGAAGTATTCCTTCAGGTCTCTTTCCAGGTTATTATGGAAACGGTTATCAATTTTCTTTAGGCTGTCCACGATAACCAGTATGTCCTGGGCACTCAGCTCACGGTCGCCCCTTTGTCCACCTGGGGCCGACTGCTGGAATGAGAACTGGTCGGCATCCATAATTATCCTGTGATTAGTAAAGATAAGTTTTCTGTAAACACTGTTATCGTGGGTACTTGTCTGATGGATTTCTCCGTTATTCAGATCCATAATGAGTTTTTTCTGGTCCGCAGAAAAATAAATTCTTCCTTTTTCTGCCGTCACCACATTCAGCTGTACGGGGTCTTTATAGTCGTAGATCGTGACACCCTCGAGCGTATTTGAATTTTCGTCAATATTCCTTACCAAAATTGCATAATTCGCAACTTCCTGCGAAAAAACCCCGGGCACCAGGGATAAAGTTGGCTTTTTATTGGAGATATCCTGAATCATCAGGCGGGCCGCAAGGTTGGCATCCGGGTATATCTTATTATTGAACTCTATAAGCAGGAAACCAATAACAATGCTCATAATAAAGGGGGGGAGTATCATTTTGTAAACGCTGACCCCGCTGGCTTTCATAATTGCGATTTCGTTATTATGCGACATGTTGCCGTATGCCATAAGTGTAGCTACAAGAATGGACATAGGTACTACAAGAACCACCATCCAGGCCAGATTGTAGACTATCAGTTTAGTTATGATCCAAAAACCCAAACCTTTTCCTACAAGTCTGTCGGCAAATTTGGTGAGGAAGTTGAACAGAAATATAAAAATCAGCGTCAGCAGGGAAAATAAGAACGGACCCACGTGGTTCCGCAATATGTATCTGAATAAAATCATAAATCAAATTTAAATATACGTTTACAAAATATAAATATAGCAAAGGCGAAAAAGTTTAACAATATAAGTATTAAAATATATTATATTTAAGTGGGAAATTTCAATTATTACTTCAAATTATTAAATTTGTGGTATATAACTTAACAATAAATATAAATATCCTATTTTATATACCTGGATCTGGTTCATCCGGTTCCAGCAATAAAAGTCTGCGGCAGTCTTTTGCCGGATTGAAAAAGCAGCATTCCTTTAATAACCTAAAACATCTTAAGGTGAGAGTGTGGAAAAAGTAGCTGGTTATATTTTGGAGAACCAGGGACGGTACTTGGAAGAGTTAACCGAGTTTTTAAGAATTCCAAGTATCAGTACAATACCTGAGAACAAAAAAGACATTCATCAGTGTGCAGCCTTTGTTGCCGAAAAGCTGACTGCAGCCGGACTCAGCAGGGTGGAAGTATTTCAGACAGAAGGCCATCCAATTGTTTATGGAGAATGGCTGGGGGCACCTGGAAAACCAACTGTCCTTATTTATGGCCATTACGACGTCCAGCCGGTCGATCCGGTTGAATTGTGGGATAATCCTCCCTTCGAACCCGTGATTAAGGATGGAAAGATCTGGGCACGCGGAGCTACAGATGATAAAGGGCAGGTATACGTTCATATTAAGAGTGTTGAGGCCTTTTTTAAGACCAACGGCAGCCTGCCGTTAAATGTTAAATTCCTGATTGAAGGAGAAGAGGAGATTGGCAGTGAAAGCCTTTCTGTATTTCTTAAGCAAAATAAGGATATGTTGAAATGTGATGCTGTAATGATTTCTGATACTTCTTTGTTTGCTCCCGGAGTGCCTTCACTTACTTATGCCCTGAGAGGGTTATGTTACATGGAAGTTGAGATAACCGGTCCCAACCGCGACCTGCATTCCGGAAGTTTTGGTGGCGCTGTTGCAAATCCTATTAATACACTGTCAGCAATGATAGCACAGCTCATCGATAAAAAGGGGAAAATAACTGTTCCGCATTTTTATGATGATGTGCTTCCTCTCACACAAAAAGAGAGGGATAGTTTTAAATTACTTAAGTTCTCCGAAAAAAAATATGCTAAGGACCTGGGGGTTGCAGAGTTAAAAGGAGAAAACGGATATACTACACTTGAAAGGTTATGGGCAAGACCAACCCTGGACTGTAATGGTATATGGGGCGGATTTTCAGGTGCAGGAGCAAAAACCGTGATTCCTTCCAAAGCCGGCGCAAAAATAAGCATGCGCCTTGTCCCCAATCAGGATCCCAAAAAAATTGCTAAATTGTTTACTCAGCATATTAAAACGCTTGCCCCAAAAGGTGTTAAGGTAAGCGTTAAATTTCTGCATGGCGGATATCCTGTAATGGTTCCCCTTGAGCATAAGGTTACAATAGCAGCAGCAAAGGCTATGGAAAAAGCCTTTGGAAAGAAGACTGTTTTTATGAGGGAGGGCGGATCTATTCCTATTGTAGTTGAATTTGTAAAAAACCTGAAGGCTCCTGCAGTACTGATGGGATTAGGCCTCGACAGCGAGAATTTGCATTCACCCAATGAACATTTTGATCTGAATCATTTCAGGTTGGGTATTTTGAGCTCTGCCTACTTTTTGGATGAACTATCACAGAACGGGTGAATATAAGTTTCTATAACTTGCAGTGAACGGAAGGGCTCATTGAACTGTCAATAAAAATATAGAAATGGGGTTAAATATGAAAAAGGTCGCCGTGAGGATGCTGTTTGTGCTTTTGCTTTCTGTTCTGCTGCTATCCTGTGGAAAAGAACAGGATAGCGGGGAAACGGGTGATGCCGCATATTCTGACACAAAGGACAGGGCAATTCAGGCTTATAACCTCGAAGTTCAAAAAGATGCAGCTCAGAACCGTACTCCAAGTGATACACTCTCACTGAAGGAGTATATAATGAATAATTATCCTTCAGGTTCCTATCTCGTTTATTTTGACCGCTCGCTTACTTATAGCGTACCCCGGCCTGCGGTTATCTATTACAAATCAGATGTAACTTATGTTTTTGCCATAATAGCCAGGTCGAAGCCAGGTGAAAGGCTGATTGAGACTAAAAACATAACCGGGTATGAATCAAGTTTCATTAACCTGGATAGTACAAAATTAGGAACCGCATTCTTCTATCTTACGTTATTTACGTGTGATGAAAATGGTTTCCAGCCTGTTTGGGAAAAGGAGATTCCAATGCATGGCGGATTCAACAGGATGCTGCTGAAAACCTGGCGGCCTAAGAACATACCTTATGTAGAAGTTAATTTCGAGGACGGTATTATTGTAGGCCACAGAAATTATAACCTGTTTATGACTGATGGTATCAGGTCAGTACCTCATCTTCTCGAAACCTATGAGGGAATTTCCAGAAAACGAACGATTGCAAACGTTAATAACGACAAGATGCCAGACTATTATGAATATAGTTTTTATTCTTTGAGTAACCGGATATATTCTGCGGATTCAGTAGCTTTTGTATGGGATCTGAAGAAAAACCTTTATGTCAATACAAGGAACCCCAGACAGACGAGACCATATTAGCATAATCCAGATTGCAGAGATTTGGATTTTATGATTGGATAATTTTTAGTAATTTTTCTCTGTTATTTTGTCTTTTGAAGTAATAAAGGAGTATTAATGCCGGAAACTGCAAACAGGATTTCCCCCTATTTCAATTTCTTTAGTTCTGTATATGAGAATATTGTTTTGAATGAAAATGGTTCTGTGGTAAAAGTATTTACCGATTCTACCGATGAATATAATGCTTTATTTAATGGTGTTGCATTCAGGGATATATCTAATTGCGGAATAACTGAACTACAGGGGAAAGACGGACTTGACTTCCTGCACAGAATCAGCACTAATGCACTGAAGGATTTGAAGCCAGGAACTGCAGCCAGTACGATATTTACTAATGAAAAGGGCAGGATATTAGACAGGGCTCTGGTAGTAAATTGGGGCGATAGCTTGTTGTTGTTTAACAGCATGGTTTACGCTAATAAACTTGCTGCCTGGCTTAACAGGTATATCATAATGGAGGACCTGAAAGTTACAGGGACGTACGGCAAGTATGCTGCTTTTGAATTTATTGGTCCTCAGGCTGAATCCTTCCTTACCATGATTTTCGGAAAGGTTATTGATACACTCGGCTTGAACGAAGTTAAAAAGGCTGAAGCAGAAGATTCCGATGTCTTCGTAATGAAGCTGCGTGAATTTAATCTTACTAAGTATTTAGTATTTGGTAATGTTGAACAGGGGAGTACACTGCTGAAAAACATACACCAGCAAAACAACGTTTTTGATTTCAGGGTGATTGGTGAAGACGCATATGAAGTATACAGGATAGTCAAAGGTATCCCGGCTGCACCAAACGAGCTTAATGATTCCTATAATCCTCATGAAATAAATCTTCTCGATGAGGTGAGCTTCACAAAGGGCTGTTATATAGGCCAGGAGGTGATAGCCAGACTGGATACGTATGACAAGGTTCAAAAGAAGCTGACCGGATTGATTTTCGATACAGAAGAAGGGGTTACGGATAGTAATCTGATTCTCATTAAAGATGAAGACGAGGTTGGTAAAATTACCACTCTAGGCAGGTCATTTTACCAGAAAAAGGCAATTGCGCTGGCAATATTGCGCAAGGAATATAATGCTGCCGGGACCCAAATGATTGCAAAAAACGGTAGCGGGAAGGAATATAAAGTAACTATCTGCAACTTACCCCTTAAAAAATGAAAATCTACACAAAAACAGGCGATAAAGGTGAAACAGGTTTATTCGGCGGTGGGCGTGTGCCAAAAGATCACCTCAGAATTGAGGCTTACGGCACCGTAGACGAACTGAATTCCATTTTTGGCATTATCATAGCCGAAATAAAAGATGAGGGGCTAAAGACCTTGCTGGAAGGAATTCAGAGTCAGTTATTTACCGTAGGATCAGATCTGGCAGCACCCAAAGACAAAGAGAATTCCGCTTTCAGGATTCCAAGGGTTGAAAAATCCTTTATTGAAGAGGCTGAAAAGGCAATAGACCTTTATAGTGAAAAACTGGATGAACTGAAAAATTTCATTCTTCCCGGAGGATCCCGGGGTGCAGCATATCTGCATTTGGCAAGGACAGTTTGCCGCAGGGCAGAAAGATGTGTCGTATCCCTGAATAAAACTGTTGAAACTGGTGAGAATATTATCGTATATTTGAATCGTCTTTCCGATCTGTTATTTGTACTCGCCCGTTATGAAAATAAGATCAGCGGTATTCCGGATGTAATCTGGAAAAAATCCGGTGATCGGAACTCAGAAGGGTAGAAAGTTGTTCTGATTATTGAATGTAAATTCAGATCAAGGATTGATACGTACGAGCAACAACAGACTTCTATTTGGGGGTGAAATTGGCTTCGACGGGGTTAGTAAGGCTTTGAACTGCACACCGTGTTCACCGAGTACACGTAAAACATTGGTAAAAAAAATTAACTGGCGAATCTAACTACGCCTTAGCTGCTTAATAAAAACAGTAGCCGTTCACTAGGTTTTCGCATACCGGGATTTAGCTGAACGACGTTTAGGTATGATTGCAGAACGAGCATCCGGGTAAATTCTGTGAAACTTAACCGGGTAGGCTTAGAGTTTCTCCCGCCTGACTGGAGACTCTAAGTTCAAAACAAAATGACAGGCTATGTGTGTAGACGTTCTTAGGATTTCAACTTCGGACGCGGGTTCGACTCCCGCCACCTCCACCAAAATATTGACTTTTATTTTACAGTATTGTACCTTAATAAGGTACAATTTTTGTTTTAAATATCTTTGCAGGTGTTTTTATTAATTTCTCACAACATATCATAGATCAAATCATATTGTCGGCGGATATTGCGGTCATTGCCTGACCCAGTTTGCTGATTTCTTAATTTCGCCCAGGGATAACTATATCCTTTTGGGTGGATCCTAAAATTAACCAAAATAATATTTAATCCGGAATTCATTGCTGGTATTCTTATGCCTTGTCATTGTTTATTCCGGATATACTCAGGAGAAATTAAAATGTTTGATTTGATCTCTTTAGGCTGGAATAGTTACTTCCAGCAGCAATATAATGATGTTACTAATGGTGTTGCCCTTGTACCTGGCAGAATTGCCGTGGAGAATAAGCACCGGTATGTGGTTCTCTGCGAATACGGTGAACTTAATGCTGAGGTTTCAGGTAAGCTTCTTTTTATGTCAGAATCTGTATCAGAGCTGCCCAAAGTAGGGGACTGGGTTCTGATGAGCGTCTTTCCTGATGAAAATAAGGGAATCATTCACCACTGCCTGGATAGAAAAACCAGATTCTCAAGAAAACAGGCAGGGATGAAGTTTGAAGAGCAGATAATTGCAGCTAATATTGATATCCTCTTCATAGTTCAGGGTCTCGATAATAACTATAACCTGCGCAGACTGGAAAGATATCTTGTAATGGCTAAGAATGGTAATATTGAACCTGTAATTATTCTAAGTAAAGCTGACCTTTGCAATTCCATCGAGGTTAAAGTTAGGGAAGTAGAACAGATTGCCGGAGGCAACAGAATTCTTACTGTGAGCGCTTACAGCGGACAGGGAATAGATCAGCTTGAAAGCATAGTCAGTAAAAATCTTACCTGCGCGTTTGTTGGTTCATCTGGTACAGGAAAATCCACTCTGATTAATACTCTTGCTGGCGAACATTTACAGCATACCTCAGAAACAAGAGAAAAGGATTCCAGAGGAAGACATACTACTACCAAAAGAGAACTTATAATCTTATCCAATGGCGGTATACTGATAGATACACCTGGCATGCGTGAATTTTACCTGTGGGCAGTTGACGACAGCCTCGAGGAAACCTTTAATGAAATAGAGATAATTTCTCAGAATTGCATGTTTTCGGATTGCCGGCATCTGGTGGAAAAGGGTTGTGCCGTGCTCGAGGCTCTGGATAACGGTACTATATCGCGGGAAAGATATAATTCTTATGTAAAGCTGAGTAAGGAACGGGAATTTCTGGAGAGTAAAACGGATCTGGATGCATTTCTTAAACGGAAAAAAAGGGATAAGGATCGTCAAAAAATGATTAAACAGATACTGAAAAACATAAACAGAAAATAGCTTCCTAAGTGCATATGAATTCCCAATCCGGGGTGGTGATGACTGGTAAAAGGGTCAATGCCACCCTTTTTTATTGTAGCCCCATTACTTTTCATAAAAAATATTAACAGTCTTTTAAAAATACCAACAAGTTGGTATTCTCCTGTATTATACAAAACGCTAATTTGCCCAGTAGTAAATATTTGATATCCCTAAAGTAAATTATACTATGATATTTCACTAAGATTATACTTGTAAATAACGTTGAGAGTTGCTGATTTATTAGTGTTCAGCAGCCGACAGGTGATGACGTAGAATTCTAAAAATGATATAGCAATTTATAATAATTAAAGGTTCCTTATGAAATGGTTTTACAACCTAAAGCTTAGCTCCAAGCTCTTAACATCTTTTTCTGTGACAATCCTGCTTACAGTTATCTTGGGCCTGTTCTCGATATATAAATTATCAGATGTAAACTCTACTGCAACAGAAATGGAATATGACTGGATGCCAAGCATCAGGTATGCTTCCGGAATGAATACCAATGCTGCTGACTTCAGGGTTGCTGAACTGCAGTACGTTCTTTCACAGAACGATCAGGAAAGACATAGTTTTGAGAAGGAGATGAAAGAGCATCTTACAAATCTTGAAAGCAACGAAAAGACTTATAGTCCATTGGTATCAAATGACGAGGAAAAAAGGGCAATTGAAAGATTCAATTCAGTCTGGGAAGAATACCTGGATATTAATAAAAAAGTAATGGAATTAGCCAGACTGAACAAGGGTGCTGATGCAATCAGCCTTCTGAGAGGCAAGTCACAGGATTCATTTGACAAGGCTATACATGAACTTGAAGATATTGTTGAACTGAATCATCAGGGCGGTATTACAGCCAGCCGCAGGGGAGATGCACTCTACACGTCATCAAGAACAACTATAATTGCAATTTTATTATTGTGTGCTATGCTGGGAGGAATCATTGCCATGTTTGTTTCAAAAGTAATTGGCAAACCTGTTAAATCTCTTACGGCAGCAGCAGATAAACTGGCCTCAGGTGATATAAATGTAAGTGTCGAGGCTACAACAAAAGATGAAATTGGAATGTTGTCACAGGCATTCGTAAAAATGATAAATAACCTGAAAGCCCTTGTCGATGACGCAAATACGCTCACGATAGCCGCAGGTGAGGGTAAACTGCAGGTACGGGCAGATGCATCAAGGCACCAGGGAGAATATAAAAAAGTAATCCTCGGCATTAATAATACTCTGGATGGGGTAATCGGACCCTTAACGATTGCAGCAAAATATATTGATAGAATTTCAATAGGTGACCTGCCCGAAAAAATTACTGCCAGTTATAAGGGCGATTTTGTACTGATTATTAATAATCTGAATTCTCTTCTTGATGCTATGAATAATATTACCGATGTAGCCGAACAGATAGCCGAAGGTAACCTGATGGTATCTGCAAAGGAGAGGTCAGATAAAGACAAACTGATGCACGCACTGGATAAGATGATCAAGGGACTCACAGAAGTAGTAGAGAATGTAAAGCAGGCCTCAGACAACGTGGCTACAGGGGCACAGGAGATGTCCAGCAGCAGCGAAGAGATGAGCCAGGGAGCAACCGAGCAGGCAGCAGCAGCCGAGGAGGCCAGCAGCTCGATGGAGGAGATGACGAGCAACATACGTCAGAATGCAGACAATGCACAGCAGACCGAGCGTATAG